>JAUSKD010000030.1 GCA_030647195.1 Candidatus Peribacter sp.
AGGATCGGCAGGTCCCACTTTTCCTTTGCCACAATCGTATTGAACAGCAGGGCGGCGACGGGTGCCGCGGCAATCCAGAGCGCGATCGTCACGAGAAAATTGCCGAAGGCGCGGTTCCCCCACTGAAACCCGATCCCGTAGAGCAAATTGATCACCACCGGAATCCAGATGAACGCGATCAGAGTGATGAGCAGGCCAACGAAGGGCGAAGAATAGGCGATGCCGAACACCGAACCGCGCGCAGGCACCTTCCCCAGGAAGTACCCGTACCAGGTGATGATGAGCTGCGCAGAGAGGAACGTGAGTAGTACGAGGAGCTTTGGCATGGTCATAGCCTACCACGACTACTGATCGTCCTTGTCTTCTTCCTCGCTCACGTCGCAGGTGCAGGCGTTCTCTTCGCACTGGCAGCCGCCGCACAGCTCGCAGATGGACTCACTGCAGAGATCGCAGGTGGTTTCGACCATAAGGGAGGGGGAGAAAGAAGCAGCTATTGTCTCCGAATGTGGCGCGTGACTCAAGATACGTAAAAATGGCTCAGAATGACCATGTTTCCCGGGAATGGAGATTTACATTCTCTGTGCCTGGGACGACAGGCACTGGAGCATGGACTGCTGATACGTGCTCATGGCTCCTTCGACGGTTTCGCGGTAGATGCGCGCGGCGCGTGCCGTGCAGGATTCCGCAAGGGAGCTGGAGCTGGCTGCAGGAGGCATGCGCGGAACAGCGGAACTCTGTGCCGAAGATGCGGCAACACATTCAGAGAGATTCGAGCAGATCTGTCCGCCGGGGCAGGGGGCGGAGGCGGAACAGCCGCACACGCCGTCCCTGTCGTAGTAGTTGCCCAGACAGGAGAACGACAGGCACTCAGCAGAGTCCTGGCATGCGCTCCCAGCAGGTTTCTTGGCGACGCAGCGGCCGTCGGCGGCACAGTAGGACGACGCAGGGCAGAGGCGCTGGTTCGTATTGCCCGTCGCTGTCTGAACGCAGCTGATGCATTGTCCATTCTGGCAGATCATTCCGCTGCATTCGGCATCGGACGTGCACATGCCGGCGGATGACCGCGCGGAGGAGGCTGAAGAAAGGATTCCCCAACTACTGGCTTGTGCGGAGCTTCTACTGCTCTGCTGCGGGGGCGGGGGATTTTGTGGGGGACGGTACGGAGGGAGGGCGGAGGAGGCGGCCCCTTGGCTACTCCTGCTGCTTTGGGGGGCTGCAACGCAGGCCCGACGGTAGTTCACGACGCCGCACACCTGCCCCGCCGCACAGTGCGCATCGGTCTGACACGTACACCGGCTATCCGCCTGCGTCTGGGAGAAATACCACCACGGCTCACACACCCCGCTGCGGCATTGGTCGTTCCATGTGCATTTTGTGCCTCCGGTCAGATGGTAGTCGGATGCCGGTTCCACTTCACCGATATTCGGCGGAGTGCACTCGGTCATGGTCGAGCAGCGTCTGCCGGGGACGTAACAGGGGCGACCGCCGGCAGTGGAGCATGCGCGCAGACATCGCTTGGTCTGACCACCCTCGTCAGCGGGTCGCCCGATATCGTACGGAAGGCAGTACGTAGTGCACTGGCTCTCGACATAGGGACATTGATTCGAGGTGGGGGAGTCAGGGGTCTGTGTTTGCCCGCCGTACCCACCGGTATTTCCCTGGCACTCGCTCCATGTCACACAGGTCTTGCCATACTCCACCTTCGTCTGCACGCCGCCATTCGTTTGGATGATTGAAATCCGCCGGCACCGGTACCCCAAAGAGGCTGAATCATATGCGCATGCATTGGAGGTGGCGGTGGATACGGCCCCGGGCGAAGAGGATGCCGGGTTCGCGGGATACGAGGGGATGGCGAGGGAAGATTTCTGTGCGGAGGGGAAGCCGGGAGATTGTTTTAGCGATGGCGAGAACCAGCTTTGACCGAGTAGAAAGGCTGAGTCTCTTCCATCTTTTCCTTCCGCGAACAGGGCAGCCCCTTCGATCAGAACGATCAGGAGCACAAGTCCCATAATCCACCCTCTTTCAAACCGTGTCATGGTATGCATTTATACCCTCCTGCCATGACCCGGGCAAGATTCGGCCGTTGGCAGGATTGTCCCAATGTCATTCAAACCGCATCGCCTCGATGGGGTGCAGCTTCGCGGCGCGGCGCGCGGGGTAGAGCCCGAAGATGAGGCCCGTACCCATGGCCATGCCGAGTGAGAGCAGCACCGAGCTGATCGTGAGTGCGAACGAGAGGTTCCCCAGGAATTTTGCCGCGAGGCGGGTGAGCAGGAACCCGAGGAAGCCGCCGCCCACGATGCCGATCAGTCCTCCGAGCATGGTGAGGGCCACGGCCTCGATGAGGAACTGCAGCAGGATGTCCTTTCGGCTGGCGCCGACCGCCTTGCGCAGGCCGATTTCCTTCGTTCGTTCCGAAACGGACACGAGCATGATATTCATGATGCCGATGCCGCCGACGATCAGCGAAATCCCGGCGATGAGACCGAGGAAGATGGTAATGGAGAGGGTGACGGTCCCGATGATCGCCGTTGCCTGGGCGAAGGAGCGCGCAATGAAATCATCCTTGTCCGGGTCATCCTTGGGGTTCTCGATGTTGTGACGCTGACGCAGGAGAGACTTGATGTCTTCGGACGCAAGGTCGACGTTGCCTGCGGCCTGCAGGGAAATATAGTCGACGTATTGGCCCTTGCTCGTCATTGTTTTTGCAACGGTGAACGGGATGTAGATGGGCGTATCCATCTGGGCGCCCAGCGCCCCGCCCAGCGCCTTGAGCACACCGACCACGGTGAATTTCCGCTCACCGACACTGATGCGCTTGCCCAGGGGATCGGCGTTGCCAAAGAGATCCTCGGCCGTCTTGCTGCTCAGCACGGCTACGCTCTGGCCGCCTTTCACGTCGCCATCCGTCAGCAGCCGTCCGCGGTCGAGCTTCATGGACCAGTTCGTAAAAATCTCCTTGTATGTCCCGAGGAGCATGGGGCTCAATTCTTCCGATCCATACTTCACCTTCTGGGCGACGAATATGACGGCAGCCACATTCTTGACCGTCGAGAGCTTGGCGAGAGCCTCCGCATCCGCTTCGGTGAGCGTATTGGTTTCCTTGCCGAACTGCTCCAGGCCTTTTGCCTGGATTTCGAAGGTCGCGCCGCTGAAGGTGCTCACCTGATCCAGGATGAACCGTTGGAATGTCGCGCCAAGCGACACCATCAGCACGACTGACCCTACGCCGATGATGATGCCGAGTGTCGTCAGGAGGGACCGCGAGATGTTTCGCGTGAGTCCTTCGAGGGCCGATCGCAGGGTGTCTTGAGTGCGCATAGGTACCGCGGCGAAGCGGAGCGAAGACGGGTTATTCGTAGCGGAGGGCTTCCATGGGACTCAGCTCCGCGGCTTTGCGGGCGGGATAAATACCGAAGACGAGCCCCGTTCCGGCGGCCATGAGCAGGGCGGCAATCATGGCGACAAAGTTGATGGCAAAGATGTACCGGTCCAGGAATTTCCGGGCGATGCCCACGATAATGGCATTCAGGCTGAGCCCCAGCAGCAGCCCGATCAGGCCTCCGAGCATGGTCAGAACAACCGCCTCGATGAGAAACTGCAGCAGAATGTCTTTTCTGCGGGCGCCCAATGCTTTGCGCAGACCGATTTCGCGTGTCCGCTCCGTGACGGCGACCAGCATGATATTCATGATGCCGATGCCGCCGACGACGAGGGAAATTGTCGCGATCATCGTGATGAATGCGGTCAGGCTGGTCGAGACCGTTCCCAGAATCTCCTGTGCCTGCTCGGCGCTGCGCACCAGAAAGTCATCGTTGTCCGTCGCAATGCCGGTGGCTGGAGGAATGATCTTGTGGCGTCGGCGCAAAAGGAATTGGATGTCATCGACGGCATCAGCCGTATCCCCCGTTGCCATGGCCGTGACCATGTTGGCGTACGAGCGCTGCGCAATCGTGTGTGCCGTTTCAAAAGGGATGATGATGCGCTCATCCATGTTCTGGAAGAACTGCGATCCCACCGGTTCCAGCACGCCGATGACCGTGTACTTCTGATTTCCGATTTCAATGCGTTTGCCGAGCGGGCTTGCGTTGAAGAACAGGTCGCGGGCGGTATCGGGGCCGAGCACGGCGACATACCGTCCCTGCAGCTCGTCCTGCTCATCGTGCAGGCGCCCCTCGGCGGCATTCACGATCTGGTTTAAGTAGTACTCCGGCGTGGTCCCGACCACCCGCGTATCGGTCTGCTCCTCGCCGTAGCCGGTTTTGCCCTCCACGAAAATGATCGGCGCCACGTTGGTGATGGTCGAAAGCTTTTTGAGTGCATCGACATCGTTCAGCGTGATGCTGTCAAAATCCGGGTTGAGCGTGGCCGCCCCCTGCTCGGGTCCGTTCTTGCCAGGCCAGAGCGCGATGGTTTTGGGACCGAGCGCGCTGATCTGGCCCAGGATGACGCTCTGCATGCTTTCGCCCACACTGGTCATCAGCACGACGGCGCCCACGCCGATGATGATGCCGAGCATGGTCAGAAGCGAGCGGGCGCGGTTGCCCGTCACTGCCTTGAGCGCGATGGTGACGGTGTCGCGGATCTGCATGATTGTGCTACTTGAGCTCTTTGACCTGACTTGCGATGCGGCGCGTGAAGGTGCGGTCATCGGCCACGACGTGTCCGTCCATGATGCGGATGATGCGAGCGGCGTGTTCGGCCGTCGTCTTCTCGTGCGTTACGAGGATGATGGTGTGTCCTTCTTCGTGCAGGCTCTGCAGGATTTCCATCACGTGCTTTCCCGAGGCGGAATCGAGGTTGCCCGTCGGCTCATCGGCGAAGATGACTCCCGGTTCCGTGACGAGCGCGCGCGCGATCGCGACTCTTTGCTGCTGCCCGCCCGAGAGCTGATTCGAGAGGTAGGTGGCGCGATCGGTGAGACCCACGGCCTTGATGGCCTTCATGGCCTTTTCACGCCTCTCCGCCGGCTTTGTCCCGCTGTGGTACAGCAGGGGCAGGGTGACATTGTCGATGACGCTCGTCCGCGGCAAAAGGTTGAAGGACTGAAAGACGAAACTGACGCTCGAGGAGCGGATGCGTGCCAGCTCATCTTCCGTTTTCTCTTCCGTCGATTCCCCCTTGAAGTGGTAATGGCCTTTTGTGGGCACATCCAGAAAACCCAGAATGTGCATGAGCGTCGATTTTCCGGAACCCGAAGGCCCCATTATCGCCACGAATTCCCCCGCGTCGATGCGCAAATTGATGTCGAAGAGTACGGGCGTCTCGACCGCTTCATTGAAGTAGGATTTGAAGAGGTTCTTCGTTTCGATCAGCGGTGCTGGTTCTTTTTTTGTCATGATCATGGGGCGGATTTTTGAGCTTACTGCTTGATGAGTACGATCACAGTTTCCCCTTCGCTGAGCCCACTGACAATCTCTGCGTCGGTGTCGGATTCCATGCCGGTTTCGACCGGCTTGTCCACGACTTCCCCGTTTTCCAGTATGCGGATCACCTTGCCTTCGCCGTTTTTCTGGATGATGGAGCGCACCGGGGCGAGCAGCACGTCTGCGCGATTTCCCGTGATGATTTCGGCGTCACCGGTCATACCGATTTTGAATTCATCGTGCGGGTGCACAAAGCCCAGACTCACGCGGTACTTCGACACGCCGTCGACCTTCGTGGGGCCCGGCTCAATGGAGGTGACCGTGAGAGCGTAATTGACCCCCGGAAAAGCATCGAGCTCGATGGACCCGCTCTGCGTCAGCAGGATTTTGGGGATATCCACCTCCGAGAGGAACATCTCTACGCGGAAGGGGGACGTGCCCAGCATGGTGACGGAATGACCGATGTTATCCGCGTCGCCGGTGAATTCCCCTTCCTTGAAATCCACTTTCGTAATGATGCCGTCGGTCGGAGCGCGGATGATGGTATCTTCCAGTTTCGCCCTGGCGCGTGCCACGCTCGCCGCCGCCGCGTTCATATTCGCCCGTGAGGCGGAAAGCTGCGTTTCGCGGGGACCGGCTTTCGAAAGGGCCAGTTGCGCCTCTTGTGTGCGGAGTGCGGTTTCGTAGGTGAGGATTGCCGACTGCGCCGACTGCTTGCTCGCTTTGGCGGCGGCGAAGGTATTCTCTTCGGTTGCGATATTCGCCGTGTAGCCAGCCGAGGCGTCCCGCAGACTCTTCATGGCTGTATTGATGGTGCTCAGGGCGGTCTGGGCCACAGCTTTTTCGGTGGAGATGGTGGACTTGGTCGATTCGCGCAGGGTGGAATCGAATGCCGTGGTGAGCGGCAGATCGGCAATCAGTGCATAGGCCTCTTGCAGGACGCTTGCGGATTGCATAATCACCTCCGTGGCGCGCTGCATGGTCGCAAGTGAGCTGTCGTACGTGTCGAAGCCCGTACACGAGAACGCATCAAGGGCCGTCTGTGCCGCAATCCAATTCGCACGGAAGACGGAGTAGGCCGTCGTGCGGTACTGCCTGGCCATGTCCGTGATGAAGGAGCTGACGAAGACATCGTCGAGCGTCCTTAGGGCGGTTCGCGTCAGCGAGATCTGCTGTGCGCACGTGCTCGAGGAAGTGACGAGGTAGCCGGCGAGATTGGTCGTCGCCTCTGCCCTGATCGCTGCCAGTTTCTCTTCAGACGTACGCAGCTTCTCTTCGGCGCTCTGATAATCCGCCTTCACCGCCTCCAGGGCAGCGCGCTTGTTGGCCACTTCGGCTTCGGCAATGGCGAGATCTTCCGGCCGCGTTCCTTCCTCCAGCTCCTGGTAGCTGGCCTGTGCCTGGCGGTACTGGGCTGCGGCAGATGCCAGATCCGCGGCGAACGATTCGTTGCGCAATCGCACCAGCTCCTGACCGGCCAGCACTTTGTCCCCCTCTTTCGCTGACACGCTGGCGACGATGCCCGTTACGGGGAATTTCATGTTCACGTCGCGGTCCGAGGTGATGGTACCCACGGCCTCGACCTGCTGGACGAGGTCGCCCCGCCTGACCGTTTCCGTGATCATCTGGGGCTTCGCAGGTGAGAAGATGTACCACAAAAGCAACCCGAACAGCAGCAGGAATATGCCAAGGACGGAAGCCCAAACCGGGTGCCGAAGCACGAAGGATTTGAGGGCTGTCCAGAAGCGCCGCAGGAGGGGAAGAGGGGACCACATAGCTCTGTCCTATAATTATACCATATAACAATATATTTGTTTTGCATTTTCCGAGGAATTTGTGATGGAAAGAGTACTTTCCATCCTTTTCAGCTATTGGCGAATTACGGTAAATAGGAAGGATATTTCGCGCTTTGTCGGGGGTTCTCTCCCCCGTTTCCATCCCGTAGACTCCCCTGTACCCCCATGACACGTCCCCCTTCGCCGCGTGCGGCATTGCAGGCCCCCAATTCCTCCCCGTACGCGGAGGGGCTCGAGCGCGGACTCACGGAGGGCCTCGTTCGCCGCATGAGCGCGGAGAAAGGCGAGCCCACTTGGATGCTTCAGCACCGGCTCGCGTGTTTCCGCCTCTTCCAAAAGTCCGCACTGCCCACATGGGGCCCGGATCTTTCTTCCCTCGATCTTCACAAGATTCTCTTCTACGCCAGCCCCGGTGTTGAGCAGACCGATGACTGGACCCAGATTCCGGAGGACATCCGTTTAGTCTATGAACGGCTGGGCATTCCTCAGGCGGAGTATCAGATGCTCGGCGGCGCGGGCGCGCAGTACGAGAGCGATGTGATTTACCATCGACTGAAGGAGGAGTGGGCCGAGCGCGGAGTGATTTTCCTCAATATGGATGAGGCGGTGCAGATGTATCCCGATCTCGTGCGTGAGTATTTCATGCAGTGCGTGCGTCCGTCAGACCATGCATTCGCCGCGCTGCACGGCGCCGTGTGGAGCGGGGGAACATTCCTCTACGTGCCTGCCGGCGTGACGGTGTTTGAACCCCTGCAGTCCTACTTCCGCATGAATGCACGAGGCATGGGGCAGTTCGAACACACGCTCATCATTCTCGAGGAGGGTGCGCAGGCGCACTACATCGAGGGTTGCTCGGCGCCGAAGTATGTCAGTCCCTCGCTCCACGCGGGGTGCGTGGAGGTGTTCGTGAAACCGGGTGCGCAGATGCGATACTCCTCCGTGGAAAACTGGAGCCTGAACACGTTCAACCTGAATACGAAGCGTGCGATCGTCGAGCGCGAGGCGACCATGGAGTGGGTGGGAGGCAATCTGGGCAGCGGTGTCACCATGCTCTATCCGTGCTCGGTGCTGAGGGGCGAGGGGGCGCGATGCGAGCATCTGGGGCTGGCCATGGCAGGCAAAGGTCAGTGGCAGGATACGGGTGCCAAGGTCATCCATTTGGCCCCGCATACGTCCAGCAGTGTCGTAAGCAAGTCCGTCAGCAGGGATGGCGGCCGCACGGTGTATCGCGGGCTTCTCAAGGTTTCGCCCGAAGCGAAGGATGCCACCGCGAGCATCCAGTGCGATGCGCTCCTGCTGGATGCGCAGAGCAGCACGGCAACATTTCCGGATCTGCAGGTGCACACGGACGATGCGACCGTTGCGCACGAGGCAACGGTGGGCAAATTATCCGAGGAAGATCTGTTCTATGCCATGTCGCGGGGGCTTACGGAGCCGGAGGCCAAGACGATGATCGTACGCGGATTCGTGGAGCCGATCATGCAGCAGATTCCATTGGAGTATGCCGTCGAAATGAACCGACTGATTGAAATGGAAATGGAAGGATCTGTTGGCTAGAAAGCGGGTGTTTGATCATTTCAATATTATATGTTATAATATGCCTATGTCTGATGAAGGATTGCTCAGGGCCAGTACCGTCGGCAGGACGCCGGACATGAAATTGATCGTCGATAAAGAGTTCAATGTGCTCATCGATCGCAACCATGTGGTGGCGGATACCATCCTCGCCATGGGCCATAAGGCGAGCAAGGCGATCGGGGATGTATTGAACCGGGAGGATAAGCGATGGACGGATCTCGTCGATGTGCCGGACAAAGATATCTCGATACTCCAGAGGGCCGGTGAGGCACTGGCGTCCAATGAGGTCGGATCACCCGAGTGGAAGGAGGCAAAAACGAAGCTGCTGGGCTTATTGGATGCCTAGTGATTCAGCGCACTCTATTCCGTGGGTCTCCTTTTTCATCACCCTTCGAAATTCGAAGAGCAGGTAGCGAAAATTGCCGATGGGTCTGCCGAAGGATTTGGTGCTGTCACAGAGGCCCAGAGTTTTCAGTTCTTCGGCGAGAGCGGCATCCGAAAGATCATCGAATCGTCCCAGGAGTGCGAAGGCTGCCTCTCGGTGCACCTGGTCCCTTGCGAGATCCGCAGTTGCGATAAGCTCTACAAATCTTCGCAGTGATTGGCGCTGATCGCGCACGAAGGTTGCGACTGCCAATTCGTGCACGTGTTCCCCCGTTGTTACCTGTCCGCGCTCGATCAGTGTGCGGATTTCGGGTGCTGAGGTGAGTGCGAGGATGGTTGCGGCTGCCTCTCGCCGGTGTGGCTTGGCGGGATCCCGCGGCGGGCAGTATTCGGGAGGAGAAAAATCAAACGTGAGTTGGTGCTCTCCAGTTCCGTGCGATTTGGTGCGCGACATCATCAGACAGTCAGCAGATCGGCGGCGCGCTGGCCGAGCCGGTGCATTTCTCCCGCGAGTACAAAGAGATCGTTCTGCTCCTCCGTCTTTTCGCCCTTCTGTCTGAGCGCACGTGCCTCGCCCTTGAGCTGTTCTGTCACACGCGGTTCAATACTCATATCCGTGCTGAGCCGGTGGATGGGAGTCATCATCTGCGTGATAGCCTGGTTCACCGCCTCGCGGCCGGTCAGCGTCCTCCCGCATACGGTATCTTCTGCCGCGTCGGCTGCGCACGCTTCTTCGTAGCGACTGAGATGCTCCATTTCTGCGTCCGGTACGGCTGTTACCATGCTATTGTGGGGGAGGGAACAAAAGCGATAGTAGACCATAAATTCATTTATGCAATTATTCTCTTCTGTCTTATGGGATCGGCCAAATCATCCATTCGCGGGCGAAAGGTGATACTGAAGGGCAGCACAAAGAAGCCGCAGGAATTTACCCTCTCGGATCGTGTTCCTTCCCTCGCGTTTCGGGCGCGGCGCGGAAGCGATTCCACTGTCGTCATCGCATGTTCGACACGCAAAAATAATTCCTATCGCATGCTGGAGGCGGAGCTGGAACCGCACTCCACTCTGACTGTTGTCTTTGTCTGGTGCGGGAAGCAACGTGTGAATATCGCGCAGAATTTCCGGGTGGGGCAGGGCGCGAAGTTGCATCTTTTGAACATCACGCGCGGATCCTGCGTGCAGGAAACTGTTTCGGAGGTCACAGGAGTACTGGGCGAAAGCCGCATCGACTGGATCGTTCACGGGCAGGGTGCAATGCAGTGCCGCCTTTCGGCGCGCAATGTGTTTCAGGGCAAAAACGGGAAAGGAGATCTCCACATTCGCGGCGTTGCAGAGGGGAGTGCGAAGATCACGTGCGATGCTTCCGTCGAAATCGGTCCGAAAGCGGCGGGCACACAGGCGCACCTCGTTGAAAAAATTCTCGTACTCGATCCGTTGTCGCGGGCCGATGCCATTCCTTCTCTGGATGTGAAAACACACGATGTCGCTGCCGGTCACTCCGCGTCCGTTTCGCGCATCCATCCCGAGGACCTGTTCTACTTCCAAAGTCGCGGAATTTCGGAGAAGAAAGCCCGAAAGCTGTTCATCGACGGGTTTCTTGGGGCCCTTCTCGTGGATACTCCCATTCCGGAAATACAGAAGTTCCTCCGTTAGTTCTGTGAGAAGGCGGGCAGGTAGGAGGTATCGAGCGGCTCCGGTGGCTTATATTGAAAGTATTCAGTGCGATAGATATATTCCCCATTGGGGCGAGGATTTTTACTGGGCATCATCAGCAGGACGCCGATTGCCTCGTGTAGCTCCTGATGGAATGAGACAAAATCATAGAGCTGTTGCAGCTTTGGCAGCACGAATTCCACCTCTTCCCCATCGATGATTTCGAAAACACTCGTTCGGCCTTCGAGAATCTGGGCGACGATTGTCTCGTGCAGGTCGCTCATAAATGTGCGCATTTCCTGCACGCGGATTTTGCAGTTTCCCGAAGGCAGTGATTCTCCATCTCCGTCCGGAAGTTCGTCGAGGGCCTGCATAGGGGACTTATAGGAGGGGGAGACTTTGGGGTCAATGCTCTGAATGACGCAGTGGCCAGATATTGTAATTAAATGTATTCATGGTATAATACCAGTATGGCTGATCGATTCTTCTCACAGGAAGGGCTGCGGACCTCCATCAATCGTGATGCGGATGCCAATCGTATCGTTTCGAGAATCAATGGCGTGCAGAACGCCCTGTTTCGCGAGGACCGTGATCCAAAGCTAGAGATGCCCGTCCCTGCCGTATTGTATGCCTCCGTGTCTGCGCTTATTGCCGAGATGACACAAGAAGCATCCGGCAGAGGCGACACTGCCTGGCTGGGTGATATGGAACAGGTCCTCCAGTTCGTCGTGCCGATCTACGCACGGGACCCGAAGGAGGCTCTCGATATGCTTCTCTTCGCGCTGCGCAGTTCGTGGCGGCAGTCAGAGGCGATGAACGGGCGCGGGAAAGCGGTATCGCAAGGAGTCGGCGCGATCACGGGGAAAGTGCGGGGAGCACTCGGGAATTTGGAACAATGGCTGAAGAAGCAGATGGGGCAGTGAGGTGCACTATCAGACCTGCGCGAACAGCACTCTTTTTCGCGCGCCAGTTATTTCTCATCGTGACGCGTGCGCACATAGCGCGCCGGCAACAGTAAGTCATCGATGATGACCGTATGCGTTTTTTGGGGCTGCTCCACGTCTTCGGGGCAGTGAAGCCAGACTTTCAGGAGCAGGTTGCCAGTGGGGTATGCATCTTTGCATCCAATATCCGCCATGCCGAGAATGGTCTGGGCGGTCGGAGCTTTGAACGCGCACAGTGTTCCCTTTATGCGTTCACGGATAAAATCGCTTGTCATGTGCACGCCGCGCTCCGTTTCCTCCTGTTCCTGCCGTTCCCTTTGCGTGATCAAATACCCTGCCATGAGTAGACGTTCCACTTCCGTACGGTGTTCCGGTAACGGCTCGAGATAGTTGCCTCTCAGGTAGAGCGGAGCGAGTGCCATTGGAGGGACAATGTACTCTCTTTGTGAAGATGATCTCTATTTTCTCTTATCCGCCCGACAAGTTTCTTTCGTCAGGGGGCTAGGGCACCTTGTTCGGTTCCCTAAGCCCCCCGACACCCCCTTTACCCTCCTAACAGTAAACCGCATCCATCTAACAACTCGCTTCTGCCTGAGACCCTTTTGTTCTATGAGGAGGTATGTGTTTCTGTTCGTGTTTCACCCCCGCCTGCCCGTCCGTAGTCCCGCAGTCGCGGGACGAAGGCGGGTGGCGGCGGACCTCCAGTTATTGTTTGTAATAAAAAATCGTCGCGAAGCTGTAGGCAATCAAACAAACCGGTGAACCCCGCACTTGTTGCGGGGTGGAGCCGCACCACTAAAGGGAGGGGTTTCACGAAAAGGGGAACCGCAAGGTGCCCCTTTTCGAAATCACACCATTGCAGAGTAGAGAAGTCTTCTAGGTGGTGACCCCAGAGGGATCACGGGTGCTCTCCTAGGCAATCGAAGGGCATGATGGTCAATTGAGCACGACCAGCGCATGCGCCAGAGATATTCCCTGGTAAGGAAGTGTTCCATCCGCAGGTTCTCCTACGGATACCTTGTTACGACTTACTCCCAATCAGCAGTATCACCGTGGTACCTCCCCTTGCGGGTAAAGGTCCTTCAGGTGCTCCTGCCTTTCATGAGTTGACGGGCGGTGAGTACAAGACCCAGGAACGTATTCACCGTAGCGTAGCTGATCTACGGTTACTAGCGATTCCAGCTTCATGAAGTCGAGTTGCAGACTTCAATCCGGACTGAGACCGGTTTTTTGAGATTGGCTTACCCTCGCAGGTTCGCTTCTCTTTGTACCGGCCATTGTAGCATGGGTGTTGCCCCAGGCATAAAGGACACGCTGATCTGACGTCATCCCCACCTTCCTCCGCCTTGGAGGCGGCAGTCTCCTTTGAAAATGCAACAAAGGATGAGGGTTGCGCTCGTTCGCTGACTTAACAGTACACCTCAAGGCACGAGCTGACGACGACCGTGCATCGCCTGTCTTCGGGTTCCTTACGGCACTCCCCCGTTTCCGGGGGATTCCCGAGATGTCAAGCCTGGGTGAGGTTCTTCGCTTATTATCGAATTAAACCCCATGCTCCACCGCTTGTGTGGGTCCCCGTCTATTCCTTTGAGTTTTAGCCTTGCGGCCGTACTTCCCAGGCGGCGTGCTTACCGCGTAAGCTAAGGCACTGGAAATGATTGAACTTCCAACACCGAGCACGCATCGTTGAGGGCGTGGACTACCCGGGTATCTAATCCGGTTTGCTCCCCACGCTTTCGTCCCTGAGTGTCAGCACATTCCTAGTATCCTGCCTTCGCTTTTGGCGTTCTATCGTGGATCAACGGATTTTACCCCTACACACGACATTCCAGATACCTCTGAATGGCTCGATTCCTATAGTTTCCGGCACGTATGCAAAGTTAAGCTTTGCATTTTGACACCAGACTTGCAGGAACACCTGCGGACCCTTTACGCCCAGTAATTCCGAGTAACGCTTGCACCTTCTGTCTTACCGCGGCTGCTGGCACAGAATTAGCCGGTGCTTTCTCCTGAGGTACCGTCAAAAATTTCGTCCCTCAGAACAGAAGTTTACGCCCAAAAGGGTTTCATCCTTCACGCGGTGTCGCTCCGTCAGGCTTTCGCCCATTGCGGAAGATTCCTCACTGCTGCCTCCCGTAGGAGTATGGACCGTGTCGCAGTTCCATTCTGGCTGGTCGATCTCTCAATCCAGCTACCCGTCATCGACTTGGTAGGCCGTTACCCCACCAACTATCTGATAGGCCGCAGGCTCCTCCCGAACCGAAAAATCTTTCCCCTTGCGGGGGCATCCGGTATTAGCCCGCCTTTCGGCGGGTTATCCCTGAGTTCGGGGCAGATTCCAACGTGTTACGCAGCCGTTTGCCGTGGGTCTGAACCCACTCGACTTGCATGTGTTAGGCGCACCGCTAGCGTTCACTCTGAGCCAGGATCAAACTCTTCAAAAAGAAGACTTTATTGACCTGGTTGTTCAAAGAAAAACAACTAGTTTCTAAATTGTAATCCATGCATCGTCCCCGGGGACGGGGAGATGATGGTTGATACTTCTCTACTCTGCGATGGTGTGAATGACCGATTGCATCGCTCCTTTTCTTCGGCTCCACGATGGAAACGGCCGCACTCCCGCGGCCGCGGGACGCGAGCCAACAAGGGAGTAGAAGGAAAGGTCTCTCCCATCCCGTTATTGGCGGGACAGGAAGCAGGGGCATTGTAAGCTGCCCACTCCTTCCGTCAAGGAATTTTGCAGCTCTTCAGGGAAAATGATGAAATTTCATATGGTCACCCATGGTCGCCCCTTGGGATCGGCCGGATGTCCTTTCCCCGGAATGCCCTTATACGCTGCCGGATGGAAGATTTGTGCAAAGGAGGGCGGGGAGAAATTTCCGGGGACGAGGGGAGCCGACACAAAGAATGCATTGACCCCGCACCGGTCCGTTGCGACGAGTGTGTAGCCCTTTTCCCTGCCAAGCTTCTCGAGTGCACGCAGACTCGCGCCCTGATAATCCGATCCGTCCCATCGGAATGCAGAGTCGTACGGGATCGTCACGCTCGCATCCGGTCCTTTGTTCGCGTTGTATTCCATAATCACCACGCGCGGATGGAAATGTGTGATCGCCTTCCAGACCCAGTAATCGTTGCCGTCGATATCGATCGAGAGCAGGTCGAATTCCGGCGGCACGCCGTACTTTTGCAGGAGCAGTTCGATGTTCTCGGCCGTGACGAATTCCTGCCGGACTCCGTTCTCGTCCGGCCACTTTCCTCCGTCCATAAGCAATCCTTTCCAGCCCTTGTGCTTGAGCAGGTAGCGGCAGTTGCATTGCAGTCCGTCTTCAACGCCGAACTCCACAAAGGAGCGGTTGGTCGTGCCGATCTTCGCGAAGATCGCGGCGATGATTCCATCCTCCCCGTTCTGCGAGTACTCGCGTCGTTCAATGAAAGGAATACGCCTTTGAAAGAGCGCAAGGTCGCGCAGGGGTTGATGGGTCCAGCAGAGCCACTTCAGCGTCACATGTGCGTGGAACCAGCCCTTCAGCCAGTCGAAGGATTTACGGGCGCGTTTGCGGATGCGGATCAGGAAGCGGGAGAGAATGCTTAGCATGTGTCGCGTATGGTACTACGATAGCGCCGTGCGCGTCTGTGTCCTGATGCCGTTTCTGGATGTTTACAAAGGAGGCAACCACCTCCCGCTCTTTGCATCACTCCCGGATGTGCAGTTCACCGTGCTCACGAGCAGAGTGCTCCCGCCCGATGCCCCTCTTCCCGCGAATGTGCGGGTGATTGAGCTCCATGCACGATTGGGCTCTTACTACTTCGGGTTCGCGGACCGGCGATTTGCGCGCGCGGTGCTGCGGACCTATCCGGTCGGTCATTCTTTCTGGAAAGATTTTGATGTTCTTCATCTGAACCAGGTTCTCGGGCCGCAGTTTCGCTTTCTGACGAAGACCGGCGTTCCCATCCTCTATGCCATTCACCATCCTGTCACCGCCGATAGGGAAGTAGCGATGGCGGAGACCGTTTCGTGCGAACGCATGCTCTGGCGTGCCAAGTATTTCTTTCCGGTTCGTTGGCAGAGGCAACTGTGTCGGTCGCTTCCGCATGTCATGACGGTTTCAGAGACCGTGTGCGACCGTCTGGTACGGGATTTCGGCATTCCGCCGGCGAAAATTTCCATCGTGCGAAACGGGGTGGACGGCGAACGTTTCGCTTTCGCAGGCGACCTGACTCCGGAATTCGACGTGATCGCGGTCGGGTCCTTTCTGCATCCGCGCAAAGGATTCCCTTACCTCTTCAAGGTGTACGAAGCGCTCGCGGCACAGGGCATTCGCATCGCCGACGTGGGCAAGCGGTCGCCCGCTCAACGCTCCCAACTCGAAAAACTCAAAGGCGTAAAGCTTTTCGGCACGGTGCCGGATGACAAGATCACGGCGCTCATTCAGCGTTCCTCCATGCTCCTCTCCACCTCGCTCTACGAAGGATTCGGCCTCTCGCTCATCGAGGCACTGGCCTGCGGTCGTCCCGCATTCGCGTTCGATGCCGGGGCGGTGGCTGAAGTCCTTTCGCCCGTTGATCCCTCGCTCGTCGTTCCGCTTCGGGATTGCGACGCTCTCGTGCGCCGCGTGCGGGAGTTTCTCGCTCTTTCTCCCGAAGAACGTCGCCAGCGTGGCGGCCGGTACAGAGAAGAGGTGCTGAAGCGCTATTCCCTCCATGCATCGGCTGATGCGCTGAGGGGGGTGTATGCGCGGCTCTGCGGGAATGCATGAGCGCGAAGTGTTGTCATTCTGAGCACTGCAGCCGGGGTTCATGAACCCCGGCTCCGTGGGGTTTTCTCCGTGACGATTCTTGTGATCACACTGCCCTTCCGGTAGCTTTACGGGGATGCAGACGCGTGAACGCACGAATATGGGGAAGACCTTCTCTCTGCTCAGGAAGATCCGCATCCATCCGGCATACCTGCTGATCCCGCTTTTCTTCACCCTGCTCGCCGCCGCCTTTGAGGGAGTCGGCATGGGGCTGTTGGTCCCGATGCTCAACGGGTTTCTCAACAAGAGTTTCTCGTTCGCCGCAAGCACTCCCGTGCTCGGCAAAGCGGTTCGTCTGCTGCCGGAGTCTTTCCTCGCCAATGACCGTTTGCTTTTTGTGGTCTTCCTCGGCGGGTTCATCGCCGTGTATGTCACGAAGAATATTCTGCGGTTTCTCGCGAATGCCACGATGGGGTACTTTTCGGAGCGCTGTCTGCACCACCTGCGCAAGGCGCTCTTTGCGAAGTACTTAAGCTTCGGCAAACTCTTCTTCGACCAGACGAACGTGGGGCATCACTCCACGCTGCTTCTGAATTTTTCACAGAACGCGCTCTACCCGCTGACGGCGCTGGACGGATTTGTCGGCGCCTTCCTCTCTCTTGTGGTGTATCTGGCCGTGCTCGTCGGCATTTCGTGGAAGCTGACGCTGGTCGCGCTGCCGCTGTTCGTCATTCTCCACCTGGCGATCAAGTTCACCATCACCAGGATCAAACGCCTTTCGCGTTTCATCGCGGAACAGGGGAGCGCGCTCGGCAAGAAGTCCATCGAGATCCTCTCGACGATCCCGCTGGTGAAGTCCTACCAGACCGAAGCGCGCGAGCAGGAGCACTACACCCGGATCAGCGACCAGAAAGCCATTTACGACTTCCGCGTCCGGCTGCTGCTGGGCATGATCCTGCCGATACAGGAGATTGTCACACTCCTCGTGGTCTCCGCCATCATGTTCGGATCGCTGTACCTCTTCGGGCGCGAGCAGATCGCCTCCGCCCCCGCGCTTCTGGTGTATTTCTACATCATCATGAATGCCTCGAGTAAGTTTGGAACCGTCTCGGGGTTCCGTGGCGTGATCGCGAATGCCAGCGGTCCCCTGGATGCCGTGCTCGAGATCTTTGACGAGAAGGGAAAGTACTTCGTGCGGGGGGGCGACCGGGTCTTTGCCGGTCTTGAGCGCACCATTGAGTTCCGGGATCTCACCTTCAGCTACCTGCCGGGTCGCGCAGTGCTGCACGGCGTTTCGTTTACGGTGGAAAAAGGGCGGATGACGGCTGTCGTCGGGCCCACGGGCGGCGGCAAATCCACTCTCATCAGCCTGCTGATGCGGTACTACGACTGCCCGCCGGCCTCACTCTTCGTCGATGGAACGGATATCCGGGAATTCACCCTCGATTCGTATCTGCACAGGGTAGCGCTCGTGAGTCAGGAAACCCTTTTGCTCCATGACTCGCTGCGGAACAACATCACCTATGGTCTCACGGATGTTCCGGAAGATCGACTCCGCGAGGTGATCAGGCGCGCACGTCTGGAAGATTTCATCGGCAAGCTTCCGCTGGGAATGGAAACGCTGATCGGAGACCGGGGCGTGCGGCTGTCGGGCGGCGAAAAACAGCGCGTTTCCATTGCGAGAGCGCTCCTCAAGGATGCCGAGATCCTCATTCTGGACGAAGCGACGAGCTCCCTCGACAGCAAGACGGAATCGCTCATTCAGGAGGCGATTGATGATGCGGTGACCGGCCGCACCAGTATCGTCATCGCGCACCGCCTGAGCACCATCAAGCATGCCGACAAAATCGTGGTTCTGGAGGATGGCGGCGTGAGCGAGGAGGGGACGCTGGATGAGCTGCTGGCGGCAAAAGGGGCATTCTTCTCACTCTGGGAGCAGCAGAAGTTTTAAGCGCGAGAAACCACCTTTACTGCCGGATGGATAAAGGGGCTTTGATTGACATTTTAATAAAATATATGTTAAATATCACTATTCCGATCACGGGGGTCGGCGCACCAAGGAAACGCAGCATTCCCGGATAGGATGCTGCTCATTCACAGGAGATGATGATGTCCGGACAGGCTCTTACCGCGCTTGGCGCGGCGATTGCGGCTGCTCTCGAAGCGGCCGCTCAGGACCTCGAGGTTCTCGTCGCAAAGATGAGAGAGGTCGACGCGGCCTTTACGGTCGCAGAACAACAAGAGGGCGAAGAGGCAGTGAGATTGTTGGTCAGGGTGGCGGTTGCCCCACAAGGGTGGTCACCCGAAATCCTGGGGAAACTGGATTTCGCCAGCTCTCTCGTGTCGATGGAACGCCCATTCTTCGTGCGTGCCATGGAGATCGTCGTAGAAAACGCGCAGTCCCTCGAACCCCAGCAGATCGTGTCCGCCATCGGCGCATGCAGGAGGCATAAAGGGTACACGAGCATGCGTCGGTTCAATGACGTGCTGCGTCTCAGGCTGACGGGTGACGACTCTCCCGGCGCATACGGATGGCGGGCCAAGGCCGACTACGAACTGCACATGGCCGCCTACCAGAAGGCCGAGACCCTCAAGGGCAGCGACGCGCAGGCCCAGTACCAGACATCACGCGATCTGGCCGAGCAGTCCGCTGCCGCTGCGCAGCGCGCGGGAGACCCCTGCGGTCGCCTGTTCGCTCTCATGAATGTCAGCGGGCTCATCCTCCCGAAGATGGGACGATGGGAAGAAGGCCTCCGGCTTTCCGAACGGGTGAGCACCGAGGCCGAGGCGCTGGCCGCGGATGCGCCGGATGATGAGGCCAAGAAGCGCCCCCTTCGCGTCGCGATGAACTGCTATCTGCATCGCATCGACATGCTGGTTCAGAACGGCGGACGGAAGGGTGCGGTCGAGGCGTTGCTCGCCAAGCTCAACGGCAACCCGATCTACCAGGCATGCTGCGAGCATGCCGACGTGGCGGCTCTCGTGCAGAGGGCCCAGCGGTATGTGAAGGTGTGAATGAGCAGAACCCCGGGGCCATCGACGTCATGTCGATGGCCCCATTCAAAAATCACGCAAAGACTTCCTTGTTGCCGCTGCGATTTCTCGCCATACTTTTTTCGATGCAGAACACGCGCGAACCCATCCGGGCCATCGTGGGGCGGTTCTCCGAAAGGTTCTCCTTTCAGATGATCGAAGAGATGTTGCGGGAGTATCCGTTCGAGCACTGCGCCATTATCGCGAGCGGTCTTGAGCCACGGTACTTCCAGGCGATTCCTTCCGCATGTCAGCGATGGTTCGTTTCGAGTCAGGTGAGAGGCAGCGAGTATCCGGGGGTCTTGTGGGAGGAACTCCTTCCGCTCGACGAGGAGCTGATCGAGAGCATGCGGGAGTGCGAAGCGACGTTCATGGAGATGGTGACGCGCCTCGAGTGGAAAAAGCGCGTTTCGTACGACATCCGCAAGCAGTGGTACTTTCGGCACCTGCGATTCTGGAACGACTACATCACACGCAATCGCATCAACTTTTACCTGTCGGCGTGGATCCCGCACGAGATCCCCGACATCGTCATCTACTATCTCTGCAAGCTCAAACAGATTCCCGTGGTGTACTTCGGCATCTCTTCCGTCCGCGACGCCTCGTTCATCGAGCACGACTGGCAGGAATCCAATATCCAGACCGGAAAGCGGTACGCAGAGCTTCTCGCCCGTACCCCCGACACGACGGATCCTCTCACCATTCCATTGCACGAGCGGTTCGATCAGCGCTATCGGGCGCTTGTCCGCTCTTCGGGCGAGATTCCGCCCCTCGAACAACAGGAGGTGGATGTTCCCTTCACCAGGTCCGTTCATCGGGCGTTTCTTCGTCATCCTTTCAGGGTCTTGCATTTCGTTCTGCTCTATCTCACCCCCTCCGGGATCAATCGTGCGCTCAATGCATGGCGGCGATGGCGGATCCGCCGGCAGGCAAACGCTTTCTACGATGCCCATGCGGTTCAACCGGATTTGCATCGTCCGTTCGTCTACATGCCGCTTCACTTTCAGCCAGAGGCGACCACGGTGCCGCAGGCCGGCGGGTACGAGGACCAGCTGCTCGTGGCACAAATGCTCAATGCGCGCCTGCCGGATGATGTGCTGATCTACGTGAAGGAACATCCGCGGTCGAGCGGGATGCAGAAACGGAACATCCAGTTCTACAGTGAATTTCTGGGGCTTCCGAAAGTACGGTTCATGCCGAGAGGGTTCAGTACATTCGTGTTGCGCGAGCACTGCAAGGCCACGGTAACCGCTGCGGGGACAGCCGGGTTCGAGGGTCTCTTCAGGGGCAAGCCCACGCTCCTCTTCGGGCACTGCTATTACCAGTATGCCCCGGGGGTATTTCGCATTCACACGAGTAATGATTGCCGCGAGGCCGTCCATGCGGTGTTCACGGAAGGTCGCTCTCCCACTCGGCTGCAGTGCAGACTGTTCCTGAAAGCCATGGAAGAAACGTGTGTGCACGGCGTGACGGATCCGTTCTGCTTTAACGTCTCGCGCTTAACCGAGCAGCAGAACGCAGCCGCCTGCAGCAGGGCGATCATGGACGAGATCCGCGCACAATTCGGTCAGGTGTCGTAAGCTCAGGCGCGCCCGGGCAACACGGCGCGGATCTTCTTCTCGATCAGCGCGCCCACCAGATCCGATTTTTCTCTCTGCGTGTACTCCTCGAAGGGGCTGTCGGGAGGGCCGGGGAAGGGCGTGGAGCACCTCTCGAGTGCCTTGAGGAACATGCGGACATCGCGGACAGAATGTGATTCTTTCTGACTCATGATTTGCCTGATGGCACGTCCGCAGTCGTCAGCAGTGCGGATGCGGTGGATACCGGGGGCGTATTGATAGACGAAATGTCCGAACATGAGCACGGGTTTTTGGCGCATCATGGCCTCAAAGCCGACGGTCCCCGTGGCCGTGGCGACCGCCAGGCAACGATCCACCAACTCATAGGTATCTGTTTCCCGTGGGATGAATGTCACAGAGGGGATGGCGAGCAGGGATTGATAGAAGGCTTCGCTGCGGCACCGTTCGCTCTGCGCGGGATGCTCTTTGACGTAGATGCTCACGTGCGGGGGGAGATTGGCAGCCAGCAGCTGGATGATGCGCTCCTGCTCCACGTAGGCCCCGGCAAGCGGGAGCGTTGTGGCCTCGGGTTGGTAGTGTAAAGCGATGTAGATGAAGGGCTTGCTGAGGTCCGGGACCTTGATGTGCCGGTCGTAGAATTGAATGGCCTTGTGCTGGCGGAGCTTGCGCGACCAGAACTGTCCGGAAAACAGGGAGACCAAAAAGCGTTTTGGATCCCGCTTAAGGATCTTGATCGCCGCTCTCCACCATCGCGAAATGAATTTCTGCTGCGTTAAGTTCACCTTCTTCGGTTTATACCAGGGGTTCGGCTGCTTATTGCGGAAGAGATTGAAGTACGCTTCGTAGTTTTTCGAGAGCTCCACGGGCTTGTTCGGGTCCCGGTACTCCTCGCGGAGCCTTAAGAGCGCCTCGCGCAGTTCCGGTGCAGGATCTTCCCAATCCGCCACGACGAATGACGTATCAATCGTGAAGATTCTCGCGAGGTAGAGGATGGGAATGTTCTTCACTTTACAGAGCCCATAGAGCACGTAGTCGTAGCACTGGTGCGGTTCATGGTTCATGAGGACCACGTCGATTTTCTTTGAGTCGAGCAGGTGGTTCCAGTACCGCAGGTTCGCGTAGTAGATCCGCTTGCGCTCGGGGTAGGGCACGTCGCCCGACACAAGGAATCTTTCCATCTTGTTCGCATAGCGGTCCACCATATCCATGAACACTGCTTCGTAGTGTCGCATCTTCTCGATCAGATCCTCGTCGATCGGAGCGCAGGTATTCAGCTGCCCTTCGTCGTACCGCCCCTCGCGGAAAGGAGCCGCTTCCAGCCAGATTTCCTCATCCACCTGAAGGACGGGCGATCCCTCTTTCTTGTCGCAGACGGAAACATATGTTCCCAGTGGAATATTCTTGAATGCGCGCTCGAGGACATACTTCTTATCCAGCGGATCGCCGTCGAAAGCCTTCAGGATGACATTCAACTTCTCCATCGACTTTGATCATACCGAACAGCTGTACTCATTCAATCATTCCCTGCCGTTCCTTTCCTCCCCTTCAATCATTTTCCACGAGAGAGGGGTTCCCCGCTCCATGGCACACTTGGCGTGTTTTCCGAGGACATTGGGGAGTTCTTTGGGGGGCAGTCCATCGGACGGACGAATGGAGCGGACATTCCTCTCCGTAAAATTTTCTCCCTTCGCGATATTTTCAACAACGAAGAGTGATCTGCGGAATTTCTTGCTCTCCTGTTCTTTTTCGCTCGGTTTGTAGGACACGATGCCGAGTGCACGCTCCGTCAGACGCACGGCATCCACCATTTGGCGGAATTCTTTCGGCTCCAGCGAGAATGCTGTGTCGGGTCCCGGTTCACGGCGCGAGAGACAGAAGTGCTTCTCGATAACGCAGGCACCCAGTGCCACTGCTGCGATGGGCACGGCAAGTTCCAGCGAGTGATCCGAGAGGCCGATGGGTACCCCGAAGCGCTCGCGCATGTCCGGGATCGTACGCAGGTTCATCTCTTCCGGTTCCGCCGGATAGGCGCTCGTGCATTTGAGCAGGATGATCCGGTCGTTTCCGGCATTCCGCGCACATTCCACGGCTTCCTGAATTTCCTCTGCGCTCGCCATACCCGTCGAGAGAATGAGGGGCTTGCCTCTGCGAGCCGCACAGGCAATGAGCGGCAGATCCGTGATCTCAAACGAAGCGATCTTGTAGGCGGGGACGCTCATTTTTTCCAAAAAATCCACGGCCGTCGCATCGAACGGAGTGGAGAAACAGTCGAGTCCGATTTTTTCCGCTTCTTTCTTGAGCTTGGGCTGCCATTCCCATGGTGTGAATGCTTCGCCATAGAGTTCATGAAGCGTTTTTCCCTCCCAGATTGTTCCCTTGATGCGGAATTCCTCGCGGTCACTCTTCAATGTCAGCGTATCCGCCGTGTAGGTCTGCAGTTTCACGGCATCCGCTCCCGATTCCTTCATGGCGCGGATCGTCTCGACTGCGCGGTCAAAGCTTCCGCCATGGTTCGCCGAAAGTTCCGCGATGATGTAGGCGGGGTGGCCTAAGCCGATGCTTCTGCCGTTGATGGCGAGAGGCAGTGTCATCGGGAGCGCCAAATCCATATTTTGGTCTGTCCGAGGCCATCCATCATCGCCGGCAGCTTCAGAGCGAGAGCATTGATGGGATCATCATACTTCGGTTCTTCCCCTTTGAGCGAAGCGAGGTGCGCGTTCACGATCCTGCTCAGGAAGTAGTAGGTGCTGCTGAAATCCAACACACGTTCCAATGTGAGACCGGGTGAGGAGAGCTGCTGCATGGATTCGTCATCGATGTAGCAGTTATGCCATGGTGTCTCGATTATTTTGAGTCCGAGTTGCGCGCGAAACTCGTTGATGCGCCGGAGCCCTTCCGCACTGTTCTCACACATCAGATAGCGCCCTCCCGGGATGAGCAGCTTCGCTATGTTGCGGATTGCCTTCGCTTGCGCAGCGGTATCGGGCAGGTTGATCAGCGTGCGTTCGGTGTACACGATGTCGTACTGCTTCAGATCCGTCGGTAATTGCGTGATATCCCCCACGCGGAATTCCGTCTGCCCCTTCAGTGTTGCTTTTTTTGAGAGCTCCTGTGCGGCCTCCACCATTTTCTCCGCATTATCCATGCCAGTCACATGCACGGAGTGCCGGCGCGCCAGTTCGATCGCCGTGATGCCGTTGCCACAGCCGATATCGAGCACGTTCATCCCGTTGCTCACCTGCCCTGCGATCGCTTCGACCTCCAATTGCTTCGCGATCACATCCTGCGTTCCCGCCTGCAGGCCCAGGTGTGCTCTGCTGTTCCAGAATTCTTTTCTGGCCTGGGGATCAGTGGCGGGATTCATGCGTGGGGGCGTTGCATGGCCGAGAGTACACGAGAGCATCCCCGGCCATCCACTATTCCCATGCCTTTTGCGCTGAGGCGTGACCTGAGCGTCTGGTCCCCGATGACGGAATCCAGCAGGGCAATGAGGGACCGGTCATCCGTTTTCGTGTTCCATCCTGCGTTCACGACCGCATCTGTCCGCCCAAGGGCCAGCACGTTTCGCTCCTGATTGTCCGCCGTAATGAGAACAATGCCGGGCAGGCCCATGTATAGCAATTCGTAGCAGGTCGATCCGCCTGCCGTGATGCCCACGTCGGCTTCGGCCATCAGTGCAGCCATATTCGAGACATTGGCGAGCAGCGTCATTGCATGACGGGATTCCCTTGCCGCCTGCTCCAGGAGTTTCAGGTGAGGATTGGCCGCACCGCTGACGACGGTGATCTCCCATGTTCCCCGATCCATACTCTCGAGACATTTGAGAACGCGCCCCGTATCGTTTCTGGTATCGGCTCCTCCCATGCTCACCAGAATCCGGGTGGCGGTCTTCGCGATTGTGCGTTTGCGGACTTGCCATAGGACGAATTCCCGCCGGAGCAGGGCGTACATTGGTCCGAGTAACTGCTGTCCGTGTTCTGCGGCGTTGCGGTACTTCATCTCGTCGGCATAGAAATTCTGATTGAGGATGATATCGGCATCGTACTGGCCGGCATGTCCGTAATCATCAATGAACAGGAGAGGAATGTTCTCTTTCCTCACAGTCTGCTGGTAGCCAGTATCGAACTGGTACCCATCCGCAATGATCCAGTTGGCAGCTTGCTCGCGGGCAAGCCGCGTCGTTTCAACGGCATCCTCTTTACTCCCCATCTTCGAGACCAGCGGAAGCACCATGCACTGTTCCGCGCGCAGACGTTCCGCAATCTTCTCCCCGCCCGGAGCCATGATAAAGACCGACGAATGCCCGGACTCTTGCGCCACCTGTGCAAGCGCCAGACAGCGCATCACGTGTCCGAGACCGATTGTCGCGCTGCCGTCGGTGCGGAAGACCAGCTTCATGCGTGGCGATTGGATTGTGTGGCATCCTGCTGCAGCGATCTTTTGTAGCCCTCGTCCGGATCGATACCTTCATTCAGCATCTGTATTTCCGGATGAGCTGCCAGCAGAGCCAGAACCTCCTCCTGTCCGAAGAGACCATTGCCGAGTTCCCCATATACCGCGCGGACGAATGCCAGATCCCGCGGCTCATCCACCGTCCAGCGCAGGGCAGAGTGGTTTGTCTTCTGCGTGACTTCCCGGATGCGGAAGAGAGAAGGATTTTTATAGATGAAGGGCGTGACGTGTTCCCGCTCGGAAGGAAGTTTCGCCTGTTCCCACACTTTCGCGAGAGTTTGCATAGAGAAGGCTTCGGCATCAAGGCCTTTCGGATATGTCCTATGAAGAACGTTGCTCACGTAGTCCGTTTTTGCATCGAGTGCCTCGACCACCGTGCGGATAACGGCGGGGTCTAAGAGCGGGCAGTCACCGGTCAGACGCGCAATGCGATCCGCACCGTGGGATGTTGCGGTCTGATAGTAGCGATCCAGCACGTCATCCAGGTTTCCGCGGAAGCAGGGTATGTTTTGTATCTTGCAGAAGGCCTGGACGGGATCATCCGTCTTTTCGGTCGATGTCGCGGCGATCACCTCGTCAAACACGCCCGAGGCCTGAGCGCGGCGGATGACGTGGGCGAGCAGGGGAACACCCGCAACGTCTTCCAGAATTTTGCCCGGCAGCCGCCGGGAGCTCATGCGCGCCTGAATGATGGCTATGGTTTTCATGGTCGGAGGGTTCACAGCTTCACTGCGTAGTGGGCGAGGATTTTTCGCAGCGCCTCGACGACATCCTGCACATCCCGGTCAGTCATCCCTGCGAACATCGGTAGCGAAATGATGCGCTCGTACGCGCGTTCCGCGACCGGGCAGAGGCCGGACTTGGTACCGAAGGTCTGCCGGTAGTACGGGTGCAGGTGCACCGGGACGTAGTGCACGTTCACACCGATGTTCTCCGCACGCAGCGCCCGGAATACTTCATTGCGGTCCGCGGAGAGGCGTTCCAGCTCCAGTTGAATGACGTAGAGGTGATAGGCGTGTTCCACGTTCTTCCGTACCTGAAGCGGTTTTGCGGCCGCCATCTCCTTCAGTGCGGCATCGTACTGCTTCGCGATTTCCTGTCTGCGTTTCGTCCACGCAGGAACGCGTTTGAGCTGGCTCAAACCCAGCGCGCACTGAATGTCGGTCAGGCGGTAGTTGTAGCCCAGTTCCGTGACCTCGTAGAACCACGAACCTTTCTCCTGCCGTTCGCGGTGGTCGGTGGTCATGCAGTGGTTGCGGAAACGGCGCATGCGCTCCGCGAAGCGAGCTTCGTTCGTGGTCACCATGCCGCCCTCGCCCGTGGCGAGCGGCTTGACCGGGTGGAAGCTGAAAGTGCTGATATCTGCGAGCGAGCCAACGGGCTGCCCTTCACCGGTGCCGCCGAGGGCGTGGCAGGCATCTGCCACGAGGATCAGGCTGTGTTTCTTCGCGATGGTGCGAAGAGCGGCGTAGTCGCACGGCTGCCCGGCGTAATCTACCGCGATGATGGCCTTCGTTTTCGGCGTGATGCGCGCTTCGACCGTGCGCGGATCCAGAAGCAGCGTTTCAGCATCGCAGTCCGCGAAGACGGGTTTGGCTCCGAGAAAAACAGCCGCGTTCGCCGTCGCGGCGAAGGTCATGGGTGGCACGATCACCTCATCACCGGTTGTAATTCCGGCTCCGTACAACGCCACGTGCAGCGCGGCGGTGCCGTTACTCACCGCGACAGCTTCTTTTGACTGTGTCACTGCGGCGAATGCCTGCTCAAATTCCGGCACCTTGGGTCCCGTGGTCCACCAGTCCGATCGCAACACCGCATTCACGGCCGCGATATCCTCTTCGCTCACGGATTGATGGGCGTAGGGGAGGAGCGAAGAGCGAACGGGTGGGCCGCCGTGGAGGGCGAGAGGTTGCATGGGTTTAGCACGCAGCGGACGGTTCTGATGTCTGCAAAAGCTTCAACAATTGCTGCTGCGTGAGCCACTCGGTATTCGTATCGCTGTTGTAGCGCCAGTTCTCCTTCGGGCGCGAACCTTTCCAGTGGTCGAAACCCCACGAGTCCTCTTCGGGCTCAATCACGAACATGTCCGGGAGCTCCACCGTGTGACGCGCCTCGTCTTCCGAGAGCAGGCACTCGTGCAGTTTTTCGCCGGCACGGATGCCCGTGACCGTTTTCTTGCAGCCCGGTGCCACCGCATCCGCCAGATCGGTGAGCTTGGCGCTGGGGATCCTGGGCACAAAGATCTCGCCGCCGTGCATGTCTTTGAGGCAGCGGAGGACGAAATTCACTCCTTGTTCGATGGTGAGCCAGAAACGCGTCATGCGTTCATCAGTAATCGTCACCGTTCCGGTCCGGCTTTGTTTGCGGAAAATCGGTACCACGCTGCCGCGGCTCCCCATGACGTTGCCGTATCGCACGCAGCTGAAGAGCGTGCCTCCTGATCCGGAGTAGGCGTTGCCCTGCACGAACAGTTTTTCCGCACAGAGCTTGCTGGCGCCGTACAGGTTCACCGGATTCACTGCTTTGTCGGTGGAGAGGGCGAGTACTTTCTTCACGCCGGCATCGATTGCCGCGTTGATGACGTTCTGGGCGCCGATGATATTCGTCTGGATCGCCTCGATGGGGTTATATTCGCAGGCGGACACGTGTTTGAGAGCGGCTGCATGAATGACGATATCTACGCCGTTCATGGCGCGGCGCAGTCTTTCGCGATCACGCACATCCCCGATGAAGTAGCGCATGCATTTGTCGTTGAAACCCTCCGTGCGCATTTCGTGCTGCTTCAGTTCATCCCGGCTGAAAACGATCAATTTGCGGGGGCGTATTCCCTTCAACGCCATTTCGACGAATTTCTTGCCAAATGATCCCGTGCCACCCGTCACCAAAATGGAGAGATTTTCATCAATACTCATAGCGGGGAGAATATCACAGTCCTGGCATTTTTTGCGTAAAATCCCGTGTTTTGCATGTGCGGAATGGCTGTTTTCTGCCCTATTTGTCTGTATCGTTGCACTGGATTTTTCCTCTCCCAACCACGTGTCTCCGTCCGTTGCCATCATCGATTACGGCGTCGGAAACCTCACTTCGGTTGCCAATGCCGTCTCGCGTCTGCAGGTGGAGGTGCGGATTTCGGCCGATCCACTGGAGCTCAAAAATGCCACGCACATCATCCTGCCGGGCGTGGGGAGTTTCGGCGAGGGCATGAAGGGACTTGCGGAACGCGGATTTATTCCCGCACTGCAGGAGGAGGTGAGGACGAAGAAGAAGCCGTTGCTCGGCATTTGTCTCGGGATGCAGTTGCTGGCGACGGAGGGATTCGAGCACGGCCATCATCAGGGACTTGGATTCATTCCCGGGTCCGTGCGCATGATCGATACGACTCAATCGGGTCTGCGGCTTCCGCACATCGGATGGAACGATGTTGCCGTCTCGGACCGCCATCCAATCGCCCGCGGGTTCACCCACATGCCGATCTTCTACTTCGTACACAGTTTCCATCTCGTACCCGAACAGGCGGATGTCATCGCGGGTACATGCGAGTATGGGGAGCGGATTGTGGCGCTCGTGCAGTCTGCGAATGTGTGCGGGGCGCAGTTTCATCCTGAGAAGAGCCATGATGACGGACTCAGGATTTTCCAGAATTTCCTCGCACTTTCCTCATGCTGAAACCGCGTCTCATTCCCGTGCTCCTGCTCAAGAACGGCATACTGGTCCGGAGCAAGAACTTCACATTCCACCAGCACACGGGTGATCCGCTGGGCCAGGTGGAGCGCTACACCGCCTGGAAGGCCGACGAGCTCATTTATCTCGATATCAACCGCGACGACACGCATGACTTTCGCGAGACGATGAGCGTGATCGGCTCCACCAGCTCCAACAAGAACATCCCCGCCACAATGACCAACGACGTCGTGTCGGTGATACGCTCTGTTTCCGAGAAATGCATGATCCCGCTGACGGTCGGTGGAAAAATCCGGTCGATCGACGACATCCGCGTGCGCCTTGCGAATGGGGCAGACAAAGTGAGTATCAATACGCAGGCACTCGATAATCCTTCGTTCATTGACCATGCCGCACGCACCTTTGGCAACCAGTGCATCGTTGTGTGCATTGATGTGAAGCGCGATCCCGGGACGGGAGTGTGCGAAGTGTACAAACATTTCGGCCGTGATCCTGCAGGGATGAAGCCGATAGCGTGGGCGAAAGAGGTGGAGCGGCGTGGGGCAGGGGAAATTTTGCTGCAGTCCATTGACCGCGATGGGACCGGGACGGGCTATGACCTTGCGCTCATCCGCTCAGTCGCCGAGAGCGTGTCCATTCCAGTCATTGCCCTCGGAGGAGTGGGCAAATTTTCCGATTTCGTCGCAGGGCTCAAGGAAGGCAGGGCTTCGGCCGTTGCGGCGGCGAATATCTTCCATTTTTCGGAACAGAGCATCATCCACGCCAAGCAGGAAATGCAGGCCAGCGGAATTGACGTGCGACTGTAGGGCGATAGACTGGAAATCTCACTTTCTTCCTGTTATTCATGCAGTACTGCAAGCGTTGCACGTACCCCATCATCGCGGTGAACCTGGCCATGCGTGAGGATGACGTGTGCAGCGGATGCGTTGTCGGGGATGAGAAGGTGAGTATCGACTGGAAGGCCCGGGAAGCGGAATTCCACGACCTGCTCTTAGCACATCGGAGCAAAGACGGCAGCAACTATGATTGCATCATTCCCGTGAGCGGCGGCAAGGACAGTCACTTTCAGGTGTGGTACGTCACAAAGAAGCTCGGCTTGAAGCCACTTCTTGTCACCTACTACACGCACAACTACACCGAGACGGCCGAACACAATCTCCGCAACATCAGCAGGGCGTTTGGAGTGGATCACTACGTGTTCACGCCCAGTCTGGACATGGTGCGCAAGATGAACATCGCCGGATTCAAAAAAATGGGCGACATGAGCTGGCACTTTCACTGCGGCGTGTGGACGCTCCCGTTCCAGGTGGCGGTGAAGTTCAATATTCCGCTCGTGATCTACGGCGAGCACGGTTTTCTGGACCTGGCGGGCCAGTACAGCCTGTCGGACCGGCCCGAGTTCACCGTCCGCGACCGCAAAGAGAGCTATCTGCGCGGGTACGACTGGCAGGATTTCGTGGGCGACGAAGGCCTCACCGAGCAGGATTTGCTCTGGGCCAGGTATCCGTCGGATGAAGACATTGCACGCGTGGGGGTGCGGGGCATCCATCTTGGCGTGTACACATACTGGGACGGGAATGCGAATGCCAAGAACATGCAGCAGTACGGATTTAAACCAAGCAACGAAAAGAGCGAACGCACCTACCGCACGATCTCGAACGTCGACGACATCCATGAGAACGGTATCAAGGACTGGCTCAAGTTCGTGAAGTTCGGCTACGGGCGCTGCACCGATCATACATCCAAAGACATCCGGCTGGGCATCATGACGCGCGACGAGGGGATCGCGCTCGTGCGCCAGTATGATCACGTCGTTCCGCGAAAATCTTTCGATTATTTCCTCTCCATGACTGGCATGAAAGAGGAGGAGTTCTTCCGCATTGCAGATACGTTCCGTGACAGAAGGGTGTGGTGGATTCAGAACGGCCAGTGGTGGAAAGATAATGTGTGGGGAGAGTCCTGTGCCTACGGTCCGGTGCACCTGCCCAAGGAAGCCTGGAAAAAGTTTGAAAAGAAACCATCCTGATTTCCCTTCTTTGATCTCCATGTCTCTCCTCATCACCCTCTGTGCCCGTGGCGGTTCCAAAGGCATTCCGGGCAAGAATATCCGTCCGATCAACGGCATGTCGCTCATTGCCTACACTATCCGCCATGCGCAGGCGTTCGCGGAGAAGACGAAGGCGGATATCACACTCTCGACGGAGAGTGATGCCATCCGAGACGTTGCGGCGCAACATGGTCTTAAGAGCGACTACGTCCGTCCCGCGGAGCTTGCCTCGGACTCGGCGGGCAAACTCCCTGTGCTGCAGCATCTGCTGCTGCATGAGGAGCAGCGTCTGAAAAAGCGGTACGACTATCTGCTCGATCTCGACGTCACTTCGCCGCTGCGCACCGTCGCGGATCTGGAGCAGGGGTTTGCACTCTTGGAACGGGACGAGGCGGCACTCAACCTCTTTTCCGTCAGTCCGGCACGGCGCAGCCCGTACTTCAACATGGTGGAGCGCGGCGAGGACGGATATGTGCATCTCTGCAAGCAGCCCGCGGCAACCCTGCTGGCCCGGCAGAGCGCGCCGAAGGTGTACGACATGAACGCATCATTCTATTTCTACCGTCGCGCGTTCTTTGACTCTGCTCCCCAGAGTGCTGTTTCGGAGCGCTCTCTCATCTACGAGATGCCGCACCTATGCTTCGATCTGGATGCGCCGGAGGATTTCGCCTTCCTGGAATTCCTGTTGGCACAGAATCAGCTTGGATTTTCCTTATGAACATTCTTATCCTCGGCCTCGGCTCTATTGCGAAGAAGCACATCGCGGCGCTGAGGACGCTCGGGGTTGATGCCACGATCGTTGCACTCCGTTCCTCACCAGATGCCGAACCCGTCGAAGGGGTAGAGGACATTCATTCGCTTGGTGAGCTCGCCACTCGTCCGGATTTCGTTATCATCTCGAACCCGACTAATTTACATTTCGCCTCCATCCAGAGCGTTCTGCCTCTTAAGTGCCCGCTCTTCATCGAAAAGCCGGTGGTGCTGACCGAAGAGGAGGCGAAGAAATTCACGACGCTCCTTCCCAAAGATGCGGTGACGTACGTGGCATGCGTGCTCAGGCACCATCCCTGCCTGCAGTTCGTCCGCGATCACCTGAAGGGTGCCCACAAGCAGATCAACGAGGCGCATGCGTACTGCGGGTCCTACATGCCTGACTGGGTAAAGGGGAAGGATTGGAAGCAGAGCTTCCGCTTCGATCCTGCCCAGAGCGGGGGCGTGCACCTGGAGCTGATCCACGAGATGGATTATGTCTCCTGGCTCTTCGGCAAGCCCTCTTCTGTTTCTCACACGCTTCGGAATGTCTCTTCTCTCAAGATGCCGGCGCCGGATTATGCACACTACGTGCTTGGCTTCGATTCCTTCACTGCCACCATCACCCTCAATTACTTCCGCAAAGATGCCAAACGGACACTCGAAATCGTCTTCGAGGACGAAACATGGTCGGTGGATCTGCTCAAGTACACCGTCGAGGCGGGCGGAAAGCGGATATTTTCCTCTCCCCTGACCATGCCGGATCTATACTGCGCGCAGATGCGCTACTTCCTCGACTGTCTAAAGACCGGCAAGAAGCCGATGAATGCGGCAGAGGAAGCCTGCGATGTCTTACACCTTGCACTCCATGAGTAACCTCAAAGATCGCATCATCGTCGTGACCGGCGGCGAGGGATTGCTTGGCAAAGAGTTGATTGCCCGGTGCCGTGAAGCCGGTGCCACGGCCATTTCCGCCGATATTCATTGTGAGACGGATCTAGCGAAGGGAACCGTGCGCATGGATATCACGGATACGGACTCCATTCGTTCCTGTGTTGCCGAGGTCCAGAAGAAATTCGGTGCCCTGCACGGCTGGATCAACAACGCCTATCCGCGGACGGCCGATTGGGGACTCCCTTTTGAAAAAATTCCTCCTGCTTCGTGGGACCAGAATGTTGCGATGCATCTCGGCGGGTATTTCCGTTGCTGCCAGGTCGTATTGGAGCACATGAAGCAGGCCAAAGGCGGATCGCTGATCAATATCGGATCGATCTACGGATTTCATGCACCGGATTTTTCGGTGTACGAAGGGACGAGCATGACGATGCCCGCCGCCTACAGCGCGATCAAGGGCGGCGTCATCAATCTGACGCGCTATCTGGCGGCGTACTACGGACCACACGGGGTGCGTGTGAATGCCATCTCGCCCGGGGGCATCTTCGATCAGCAACCGGAATCGTTCGTGAAGCGTTACGAGGCTCACACGCCGCTCGGCCGCATGGCCACGCCCAAGGACATCGCTCCGGCAGCGACATTCCTCCTCTCGGATTCCGCCCGCTACATCACGGGGCACAATCTGGTCGTGGATGGCGGTTGGTCACTCTGATCACGCAACGGTGTACTTGAGCTTCCAGTCCCCGCCGGTTTTTTCCCACAGGCTGGGATCGCGGTAAGAGTCCACGGTCTCCCAGAATTTCTTTTCATCAAGATCGATGTATTGCAAAAAGTCCTTGAAGTAGCGGTGGGGAAACTCCCCCCGGAACCGGTTCACCAGTGCCACTCCCTCTTCCCGCGTGATCTCCCTGTTTCGGATTTCCTGCGCGGCATCTTGCGTCGCCCGTCCATAACCGAATTTGATGAGTGTCGTGTAGTAGAAGAAGTCGTCCGTGCGGTCATCCAGACTGTTATATTTGCTGTAGGTGCCGGGCGTGCGTTCCGGCGCAGCTTCGAACCCGCAGTGCTTCACGGCGTAGTAATAGGTTTCCTGCGGGTGCCAGTTCAAGTAGTAGCCCAGGTAGTGGAATTCAATTTTCTTCTTTTTGATTTCATCCGGATCCGCCGGGAAGTACGGAGCCAGATCCCCTTTGGAGACGCCTTTTTCCAGGTAATCGGCGACCGAGACGCCACCGAGGTAGATCTGGTCGAGGTTTTTGCCCTGCAGAAAATCCAAGCGGAATCCTTCGCTATTCTTGTCATCGGCATTGAACTTGTTCTGGTCGATTGCGACATTGGCGCCGTACTCTCCCGGACTCTCGCCGTAGAAGATCAGGGGGATGTTGTACTTGATGGCCATCTTCACGGCGAATGTCTTTTGTCCGAGGATGAACGGCTGGAACGGGTGGAGCAGGTGGAGGAAGGCGTTGCGCGTGAGCAGGCGGTGCGTCTTGCCGTTGGGGGTGAAGAGGTAGTTGTCGAAGCCGCCGACATGCAGCCAGTTCTGAAAATTGCGGAAACCGATGTCCGTGTACAGGTGCGGCGCCCAGGTGACGGTGAGCGGGTGCATGTCGTACTTGTACTTGAGGATGTGCGACGCGAAGCAGCTGTCCTTTCCGCCGCTGCCCGGTACGAGTATGTCATAGGAACCGTCTTTGCTCCGGTACTTCGCAAGGAGCTCGATGAGCTCCTTTTCCCGCTCCAGCCAATCAATGGTTCCGTCATACTTCGCCGCGCAAAACCGGCAGGCGCTGCAGACACCCTGCTCATCAAAGTCGATGTACCGGTGCTTGAGACGGATGTGATGCTGATATTCGTTGCAGGAGGTCGGCCGGGTATTGGGCATGACGCACTTTTTGCAGAACTTCACCGTTGCCGGCAAGCCGTATTGTCGCTCATCCAAACCGTCTGGTGCCGGTTGCAGCGCTGCGGCGATTTTGGATTGAGAATCCATCCGGGTGTCGGAGGAGGTGGGTTACCGACGCGCGGCATTCTGCGCCAGCCGTACGAAATTATCAATGATGCGGATACCCATTTTACCGCTTTTCTCAGGGTGAAACTGGCAACCGATAATGTTGCCCTTTCCGATTACAGAAGCGAAGGTAAACCCGCCATACATTGTTTCGGCAAGGACGTGTGCCGGATCTTTTGGTTTCAGGAAGTACGAATGGATGAAGTACATATCCGCGCCGGCGTTCACCCCTTCGAGAACCGTTCCTTTCCATGCTTTGCCCCTCTCCTGTCCCTCTCCTGCCCCTCGACTTTGCTCGGGGCACCCTCTCCCAGGGGGAGAGGGAACAAGGAGGGCGCTTTCTATGGAATTCCAGCCCATGTGCGGCGTCTTGGCGCCGTCTTTGAGCGGCGGAAAGTGCACCACTTCTCCCGGAAGTAAGCCCAGTCCCTCCCATTCGCCGAATTCATATCCTTTTTCCAGCAGTAACTGCGCACCGAGACAAATGCCGAGAATGGGCTTACCCTTCGCCGCCGCAGTTTTCACTTCATCCAGCAGGCCGCGGACCCGCAGCCCCTCCATGCCCGCCTCGAAGGCCCCCTGTCCCGGAAGAACGAGGGCGGCAGCATCGCGGATTTCTTTGGGATCCTCGCTCAAGCTGACATCCTGCGTGAAACGCTTGAGCGCCTTCATGGCGCTATGGATGTTCCCGATGCCGTAGTCGACGATGCAGATGCGGGCCATGTGCGTTACGGGTGACGGATAGGAATGCGGTGTTCTGCCATTGTCTTCTTGAGGTCCGGAATGGCGTATTCATCGTAGTGCAGGATAGACGCCACACATACCGCGTCAGCGTGACCGTCATTCACCGCCTCGGCCAGGGACATGCCGTCTTTCGCTCCGCCGTGAATCACCACGGGAATATCCGCAATGGCCGTCACGGCGGCGAGCAGTTCCCGGTCATACCCTTTCTTCGTCCCATCGAAGTCTACGGAGGTCAGCAAGATCTCTCCTACACCCATGTCGAGTGCGCGCTTGATCCACTCGATGGCATCCAGCCCCGAGTGCTCGCGTCCTCCATCGGTGTACGCCTCCCAGTGCCCGGGGCTGCTGCGCTTTGCTTCAACCGAAAGAACAATGCACTGTGCGCCGAACTGGTGCACGGCTTCGGAGAGGAGCGTGGGATTGCGGGTCGCGTAGGTGTTGATCGCGACCTTGTCCGCTCCCGCGCGCAGGAAATTATTGATGTCATGCAGTGACTGGATGCCCCCGCCCATGGTGAGCGGGATGAAGAGCTCGTTCCCGATCGAGCGCATCAGGTCGAAGTCGGGACTGCGCTGGTAGAGCGAGGCGACGATATCCATGGCGATCAGTTCGTCCGCCCCCTGCTCGAAGTACTTGCGGGCGAGGTCCACGGGATTCCCGATGACGCGCAGCCCTTCCAGGTGGATACCCTTCACCACGTTGGGTCCTTTGATGTCGAGCCGGGGGATCAGGCGCACGCTATGCACAGGACATAGTTTATTGAAAAACGTGCCAAAGGGTTATAGATTTGCCTTCTGTTCGTATTTCCTTTCTTTTGCCCTTGGAGCCCTCTCCCCGCCCATCCGTATTCGTCATCGCCGAGGCCGGTGTGAACCATAATGGCAAGGAGGATCTGGCCATGCGTCTGGTGGATGCCGCCAGCGATGCCGGGGCGGATGCCGTCAAATTCCAGCTGTTCGATCCGGACGAGCTGGCCGGTGCGGCGCCTTTGGCCTCGTATCAGGAAGGCAAGGATGCCTGGCGCGATCAGAAAGAGATGCTCACTTCCCTCGTGCTGCCGAAGGATGCATACCGGCGGCTCGCCGACCGGGCAGCGGAGCGCAACATCGAGCTCATCGTGACCCCATTCGATATCGTGTCTGCCAAATTTTTGCTTTCTCTCGATCTCAAAAAACTGAAAATCCCTTCCGGCGAAGTGACGAACCTTCCGTTTCTGCAAAACGTCGCCGCCCTTGGCGCCGATGTCATTCTTTCCACGGGCATGTGTTCCCTTGAGGAGGTGCAGGAGGCCGTCGATATTTTCCGTACAACGAAAGTCCCACTGACCCTGCTCCACTGCGTCAGCGCCTACCCCGCGCCCACCGACCAAATCAATCTTCGGGCCATGGAGACGCTCCGTCAGGCATTCCGTGTTCCCGTCGGCTATTCCGACCACACCGCAGGCATAGCAGTGGCTTTGACTGCCGCGGCATTGGGCGCACAGGTTCTCGAAAAGCATTTCACGCTCGACCGCACACTGCCGGGCCCCGACCACGCGGCATCGCTGGAACCCGGGGAACTCACGCAGATGATTCGTATCATCAGGGATGCAGAGGCTCTGAAGAACGTGTCCATCCTTCAGGAAGCCCTCGGGACAGGCGAGAAAAAATGTCAGCCGTGCGAAGAGGATGTGCGCTCCGTTGCGCGCCGGAGCGTGGTGGCTGCCCGCGATCTTTCGAAAGACCAGACTCTCACTGCGGAAATGGTCGCCGTGCGCAGGCCGGGCACCGGGATCGCACCGAAATTCCTGCAGGATGTCATCGGCAAGAAGCCCAAGAAGGATATGCTGTCCGGGACATCGCTCACCTGGGACCTGCTCGCATGAAGACCATCCTCGCCATCACCGGCACGCGCGCGGATTACGGGATCTACGTTCCGGTCTTTCGGGCGATTGAGCGCATGAAAGATCTGAAGCTCGAAGTAGTGGCAGTGGGGATGCACCTGAAGAAAGAATTCGGCTCGACCATCGACGAGATCCGCCGTGACGGATTCCACATTGCCGCCGAGGTGGATACGCTCACGCTCGAGGATACCCCTGCGTCGATGGCGGAATTTGTGGGCAGAACGACGGTCGAGTGCGCGCGCATCTTTGCCGAACGCAAGCCCTCCCTGGTTCTGGTGCTGGGGGATCGCGGCGAGCAGCTGGCGGCGACCGTTGCGGCAGCGTACCTCGATATCCCCGTCGCGCAGTTGCATGCGGGCGAGCTCTCGGGGTCCGTGGATGACGCCGTGCGTCATGCCATCTCACAATTGGCCTCGGTTCACTGTACCTCGACGGAAGAGGATGCGGAGCGCGTGCGGCATATGCTCGGCAATCGTGCCAGACAGGTGCACTGCACGGGTGCTCCCGCGCTCGATACGATCGCGTCGGTTACGCTGACTCCGAAAGAAAAATTACTCACGGAAGCCGGGTTGCCGGCCACTGGTTCCCTTCTGCTCTTTCTGCAGCACCCCGATACGCTCGATCCGCTGTCTCCCGCGCAGCAACTTGGATCCTCACTCAAGGCACTGGAGTCGTTTGACGGGAACATCGTGATCTTCGGATCGAATGCGGATGCCGGCGGCGTTTTGATGAATGAGACACTCAGAGAATTTGCGAAGAAAAGGAAGAACACACGGTTCGTGCAGAGCGTCCCGCACGCCACATTCCTTTCGTGGATGGCGGCGGCGGACGTGCTGATCGGCAACAGTTCGAGCGGAATCATCGAGGCGGCGTCCTTCCGCCTGCCCGTCGTGAACATCGGCGGACGCCAGCAGGGACGGACCCGTTCGGGGAACGTCCTCGACGTGCCGTACGATGCCGACCGCATCCACAAGGCGATTCAGGGCGCGCTCAGCGATGCGACGTTCCGTGCGAAACTCACACAGTGCAGGAATCTCTATGGCGACGGAAAGGCGAGCGGGCGCATTGCCGATATTCTCCACGCCTTCCTCATGGAGCGCCCAGAGGCTTACGGCTACACTGCATGATCATGACACTTCTTCCCCTCGTCCTGTTCGGCGCCGGAGGCCACGGCAAAGTTGTCGCCGATGCCGCAGCGGGCAACTGGCGAGTGATCGGATTCATCGATGACACGCGCACGGGGGAGCATGGCGGGTACCCGATTCTTGGTAACCAAAAAGCGCTGGAGCATCTGAAGAAGGAAGGAGCGCACTGCATCGTTTCCATCGGCGACTGTGCCGGACGGGCAAAGACACAGGAGATGCTGGAAAAAATGGGATTCACCATGGCGACGGTCATCCATCCTTCCGCGACCGTTTCCAAAAGTGCTCGCATCGCAGCGGGGAGCGCCGTTCTCGCGCAGACAACTGTCGGCCCGGATGCCGTATTGGGCAAGGGGTGCATCGTGAATACCTGCGCTTCGGTCGATCACGATTGCGCGGTGGGGGACTACACGCACATTGCGCCGGGGGCGCATGTCGCAGGCGGCGTCACCATCGGCACACAGACATTTGTGGGGATCGGGAGCTGCGTCCGTGAATACTGTTCCATCGGCAGTCGTGTCGTCGTCGGAGCGGGGGCGGCGGTCGTCACCGATTTCGGTGATGATGTCACGGTTTTGGGGGTACCGGCGGTCGTGAAAGGCCGGTAAACGTTCGCATCATCCATGGCGTTTGGGCTATCGTGTCCTCTGATGCAGCAGATGATTCCCCTCTCCATACCGGATTTGAGCGAGGAGGATATTCAGGCGGTCGTGGCCGTCCTTCGCACGCCCCAGCTCTCGCTCGGGCCCAAACTGCGGGAGTTTGAGCAGCAGTTTGCAGCGTTCGTCGGTACGAAAGAGGCGGTTGCGGTGAACAGCGGAACGTCTGCGCTCCATCTCGCCATGCGCGGGCTCGCTATTCACGACGGGGACGAGGTGATCACGACGCCTTTCAGCTTCATCGCCTCCGCCAACTGCATTCTGTTCGAGCGGGCAAAGCCGGTGTTCGTCGACATTCTGCCGGGTACGATGTGCATCGATCCTGCGAAAGTCGAGGCGGCCATCACGCCGCGCACGAAGGCGATTCTCGCGGTGGATGTGTTTGGCTATCTGGCGGACTGGGAAGCCCTTCGGGCGATCGCAGACAAGCATCACCTGCTTCTCATCGAGGACAGCTGCGAGGCCATGGGATCGGAACGCAGCGGAAAATGTGCAGGCTCCTTCGCCGACTGCGCCGTGTTCGGGTTCTATCCCAACAAGCAGATGACGACCGGCGAAGGGGGGATGCTGGTGACGGATCGTCCGGAGCTGGCGAAGATGGCGCGCTCTCTCCGTAATCAGGGGCGCGACGACGAAGATGCGTTTCTGATCCACCATCGTCTGGGGTTCAACTATCGCATCAGCGATATCAACTGCGCGCTCGGCATAAGCCAGCTCAAGAAACTGCCCGCGATGATCGCCCGCCGCGCGCAGGTTGCGCAGTGGTACAGAGAAGGATTGGCGGATGTTTCGGAAAATGTTTCCGTCCCTGCGGATCAGGAAGGGGTGAACATCAGCTGGTTCGTTTTCGTGATCCGGCTCGCCGATCGCTACACCTCACGCGACCGCGATGCACTGAAGCAGCACCTCAGGGACCACGGAATCGGGTGCAACGTGTACTTCCCCTGCATCCATTTGCAGCCGTTCTATCAGGAGGAATATGGTTTCAAGGAGGGGGATTTTCCCATAACTGAACACATCGCGGAGCGCACACTTGCGCTTCCCTTTTCGTCCCGAATGTCGGCGAAGGACGTTGCGCAAGTCTGCGAAACGTTGAAAGATGGGCTCTTGCATCTTCCCTCGTAAATCCATGTCTTTCTTTCAGGGTAAAACCATTCTCGTCACCGGCGGCACCGGATCCATCGGATCGGAGGTGGTGCGCCAACTCCTCGCGCTTCACCCCAAGGCGATCCGGGTCCTGTCGCGCGATGAGCACAAGCAATATCTGTTTCAGCAGGAATTGGGAACGGAGGCACAGCCCATCGTTCGCTATCTGCTCGGGGATATCCGTGACTATGCGCGTCTGCTCCGGGCGATGGAGGGGGTGGATTACGTTTTTCACTGTGCGGCGTACAAGCACGTTCCCTTCTGTGAATACAATTCCTTTGAGGCGGTGAAGACGAACGTCATCGGGACGCAGAATATGATCGATGCGGCAATCGCACAGGGCGTGAGCCGCGTATTGCTCATCTCGACCGACAAGGCGGCCAGTCCCTCGAACGTTATGGGCGCCACCAAGCTGCTCGCGGAGAAGATGATGACCTCGGCCATGAATTTCTCCGGTGACCGGCCCATCCGTTTCGCGAGTGTGCGTTTCGGCAATGTTCTCGCATCGCGCGGTTCCGTTCTGCCTCTCTTCTGCAGGCAGATTGAGCACGGCGGTCCCGTCACCGTCACGAATCCCGAGATGATCCGGTTCTTCATGTCCATTCCGCAGGCCGTCTCCCTCCTCTTCCGTGCCATGGAGCGCATGGAAGGAGGGGAGCTCTTCATCCTCAAAATGCCGGTTCTGCGTCTGGGGGACATGATCGATGTCCTGATCGAGGAACTGGCTCCGCGCTTCGGACTCACACCCTCTTCGATCAAGCGTCAGGTGATCGGGGCACGCCCCGGGGAGAAGACGGAAGAGATCCTGATGACCACCGAAGAGTCGCAGTACGCCATCGAAGAGAGCGATATGTTCGTCGTGCGTCCGCCGATTCTGCTTGCGGATGGCAAGTGGAGCGATACCGCCAAGAAGAGCCCCATGCAGAGCGGAGATACCGCGCACGCCAAGCCCATGACCAAAGAGCAGATCCGCACGCTGCTCTCCACCGTGCTTACGGAGTACTTTCAGCGACGGCGGCACGATCCGGAATCCGCCTGAGGCTGGCCATCTCGTTGTTTTCTGAATGAGAGATTGTAGAATCTCATAACATGTCAGAAGACGTACGCCGTTTCCCGCTTTTTCGCGTCATCCTGTTTCACGGTGCGGGTTTTCTTTTCGCACTGTCCCCCATTGTGATCGGAGGAGCATTCGGAAATGCGGAGGCGCGTCTCGGCGTGTATCCCCACGCAGCCCTTCTGGCCCGCTGCCTCTCCTCGGGAGACATTTTCTGGAACAATCTGAATGCTTGGGGGTCCATCTCAGCACCGTTCGGGTACGAATTCCATCCCTTTCTGCTCTTCTTCCTCCTTTTCCTTAAACCAATCATCGCCGTGCATGCGGTCACGCTCCTCTACGTGATCACCGCCGCCGTTTGTGCGACCGTCTTTCTTCATCGGGAGGGATTTTCTCCCTGGACGAGTCTGTTCGGGGGTACTGCGTATGCGTTCCTCCTGTGGTCCTGGATGTTCGAGCTGATCCTCAGTGTGGTTCCGTCTCTTCTGATCATCACGCTGCTGGCCTTTCAGATGAGTAACCGTCGTCCGTTCATCGCTCTGTTCCTCGCCACCGTATCGCTCACCCTCCTCTGGGCCGGCACCCACGTGCAATTCGCCGTCATGGCCTGCATCCTCTCGTGGCTGTATCTCATCATCCATGTGATGCGCGAGGGACGGTGGAAGCGCGCAATCACCGTCGGCATCAGCGCGTCCGTTGCTGGTTTTCTGCTTGCACTTCCGCGCATCATTCCTCTCATTGCACATGTCATGCTCTCCACGCGTGCTCCACTCACGACGATGCAGACAGTGGACGTGAATTTTCCTCTCTTCCTCTTCCTCCCGCGCCTGCCATTCGTTTTTCCGGGGTCACATCTGTCCTACCAGCTGGTGCCGCACATGGGTGCGTTTGCCGGGGCATGCATCCTTCTCGCGCTCACGCGCCTCCGGCGTCTTCGGGTCTTGCGGGTGCTTCTCGGCATCGCTCTCGTTCCTCTCGCCCTCTCACTCCCGGGTGTCTCTTCCATGGCACTCGCCCTGCCGTTTGTGCCGCTCCTTGGCCCTCCCGAACGGTGGCTCTTTGTCAGCATGGTTGCGCTGATACCGGTCGCCTGCTTCGGGTTCGACACTCTGCTGCAGGGCAGCAAGAGGGGCGTTGCCCGTGTGATCGGCTGGCTGTTTGCCGGTGGCGGTATCGCCCTGCTCTGCGCGATCGTCTTCAAGGCCGCAGCGACCGGTCACCTTTCCGGCATTCCGGGGTCGCGCCTGCTGTTTCCCTCGCTGTCGCTCGTGCTTGCCGGCGTTGTCTTCCTCCGTTTCCATTCCCGTCCCGCGCTTGCGGCCGTCCTTGGCGCCCTCTCTGTGCTCCTCACCCTGTTTGGCATGACTTTGGAGTGGCGCATCCCTGTGCAGGCCCTTCGCGGCACCCCGCTTTTCGTGCCCTCTTCGGCCGAGGAGATTTCGCATGTGTTCGCGGCAAGAGCTTCCCTGCCGCCCTCACTTTCCCGCAGCGGACACAAGCTCTACGAAGACTCGCTCTTCTATGCGAACGTCAACCTTTTTTCCGGTTTCGCTCTGACGGCGGCCAATGATCCGACGCTGCCTGCCCGGACACAGATGGTGTTGGATCTCCTGGGCGCGGAGCCACCCACCTCTCCCCTGTACGCAACGGATACGACTGATGTGCTGATCGGGCGACTGCGGTCGTATGAGCATTTGTTGCCAGCATTGGGGGTCCACTGGGTACTGAGCCCCGTTCCGTTGACGGGTTTCCGTACTCTCGTTCTCGCGCAGGTTCATCCTGTCGAAGGAGACACGAAGATGTATCGGTATGCAGTGCGCGATCCCAAACCCCTTGCCTACGTTCTTCCGTCCGTTTCGCTGGCCGAACCGGGTGTCGATGATCTGCCGGACCGGCTGAAAGCATCGGCGCGGCGTCCGGTGATCGTGGAGTGCCGCGATTGTCGCGGAGAGGTCACATCATCCGGACGTGGCACGTTCACTGTGCGTGCGGAAACCGCTTCGCAGGTTCTCGTGGATGTTACGACTCCCGAGGCGCAATGGATGGCGGTCCGGCGCATCGCACTCCCCGGAACGGAAGTCACCGTCGATGGTCAGCCGGTCTCCTTTGGCATTGTCTATGGCGTCTTGGTCGCGGTGAACGTTCCCCCGGGCAGGCACACCGTGACCGTATCGCATTCCTATAAAACTCTTCTCAAAGACAGCCTGAAGATCCTGAGAAAGGAACGGTGTCTTTGGTTCCCTGTGTAAGGGGGGTCCGTTGAGAGAATGCGCCGTGTTTAATTGACCGTAAGGCCAAACGAACCTATCGTAGCCGTCTACAATGAAAGTTGTCATTCTCTGTGGCGGGCAGGGGACGCGCTTGCGTGAAGAGAGCGAATATCGCCCCAAGCCTCTCATCGAGGTGGGGGAGCGGCCGATCCTGTGGCACATCATGAAGCTCTATGCGCACTACGGGCTCAAGGATTTCGTGCTGTGCCTGGGCTACAAGGGCCAGATGATCAAGGAGTACTTTCTTAATTACGAGGCGACGAACAATGACTTCACCATTCAGCTGGGCTCACGTCCCGCCCTCGTCTACCACGGGAATCATACGGAGCAGGATTTTCGCGTGACGCTGGCGGATACGGGTCCGGATGCGATGACGGGTTCCCGCGTCAAAAAAGTCGCGCACCATCTGACCGATCAGACATTCCTTCTGACGTACGGCGATGGTGTCAGCAACGTGAATATCGATCAGCTCATCACCTTCCACCGCTCACATGGCAAGCTGGCCACGGTGACGACAGTCCGTCCCCACTCGCGGTTCGGTGTCGTTGAAATGCAGGAGGACGGACACATCATTTCCTTTGCCGAAAAGCCGCAGATGGATGGCTGGGCCAGTGCCGGCTACTTCGTGTGCGAGAGGGGCGTACTCGATTACCTCGATGTCGACAGCAACTGTTCTTTCGAGCAGGAACCGCTCCACCGCCTCGCACAGGACGGGCAACTGATGGCCTACCGGCACGAAGGATTCTTCTATGCCATGGATACCCATCGCGAGTACCTCTTCCTGAATGAGATGTGGAAGAAAGGAAATGCACCATGGGCGGTCTGGCAGCATCCGAAAGAGAAAATGATACTGCCCGCCTCCGTTGAGGGGGTGAGCGGTAAGCGCGCAGCTCTCTCTGCCGTATGAGCAAGGAAACCGCATCATTCTGGCGCGATCGTCCCACCTGTGTCACGGGTGCGACGGGTCTCGTGGGAATCTGGCTCGTTCGCCGATTGGTGGAGGCGGGAGCACAGGTGATTTGCCCCGTCCGCGACTGGGTTCCGCAATCCGATCTGCTGCGTTCCCCGTTGAACGAGCGCGTGGTTTTGGTGCGCGGAGATGTGCAGGATCAGGCTTTTTTGGAGCGCGTCCTTGGCGAGTATGAAATAGACACCGTCATCCACCTGGCCGCGCAGACGATCGTCGGGATCGCAAATCGCAATCCCATTTCCACCTTTGAATCCAATATTCAGGGCACCTGGACACTGCTCGAGGCCTGCCGCCGCAGCCCGCTCGTGCGGCAGATCGTCGTCGCCTCCTCGGACAAGGCCTACGGCGATCAGGAAAAGCTTCCGTATACCGAAGAAGCCCCGCTGCAGGGGCGCCATCCGTACGACGTCAGCAAATCCTGTGCCGATCTGATTGCCCGTTCCTATGCCGAGACGTACGGGCTTCCTGCGGTCATCACGCGCTGCGGGAATTTCTACGGTGGAGGGGATTTGAACTGGAATCGCATCGTTCCGGGCACGATCCGCTCGATCCTGCGGTCCACGCCACCCGTTATCCGCTCGGATGGGAAGAACATTCGTGATTATTTCTACGTCGAGGACGGCGCGGCGGCCTACATGCTCCTCGCGGAGAAGCTCGCAGAGCATCCGGAGCTTCGGGGCCAGTCTTTCAACTTCAGCAACGAGGAACAAATGACAGTGCTCGATCTCACGCAGCGCATACTCACGCTCATGGGCAGCGATCTCAAACCCGAAATTCGCAACGAGGCGACAAACGAGATCCGTCACCAGTACCTGAGTGCGGCAAAAGCACGCAAAGTGCTCGGATGGAAGCCGCTCTTCGGGCTCGATGAAGGCCTCAAGAAAACAATCGAGTGGTACCGCGGATTTTTCGCCTCGTAGCATTTCCATTCATACATGAAACCTCTTCCTGCGGTCGACCTTGAATCGGTGTTGGCGGATACGCGGGATCTGTGGGAGGAATTTCGCGGAAACAAACTCTTTCTCACGGGTGCGACGGGTTTCATGGGATGCTGGTTGCTCGAGTCATTCGCGTGGGCGTGCGATCATCTCGGCCTGGATGCGCACGTGGTTGCGCTGACCCGCGACCCGGATCGTTTTGCGGCGAAGGCTCCCCACCTTGCCTCGCATCCGTCGATTGCTCTCGTGCAGGGGGATGTGCGGTCATTCACGTTTCCCGCCGGTTCTTTTTCTCACATCATCCATGGGGCGGCACAACCTTCCGCCGCGACGTCGCAACCGCTTCAGCGCGAGATCATTGTTGAGGGTACGCGACGGGTTCTCACCTTCGGCCGTGCATGCGGCGCATCGAAATCATTGTTCTTAAGCTCCGGCGCGGTTTACGGCACTCAGCCGCCATCATGTTCCCATATGCCGGAGGACGAGACGGCCGTTGCGCGTCCCCTCACCGTTCCTTCCGCATATGCGGATGGCAAGCGCGAGGCGGAACGATTGTGGCGGGAGGAGCAGGCGCCGGGGCAACGGACCATCGCACGATGTTTTGCATTCTTAGGACCGCACCTTCCCCTCGACGGACAGTTCGCCGCGGGGAATTTTATCCGTGACGGACTCAACGGCGGACCGATCCGGGTGAACGGGGACGGGACACCCTTCCGTTCGTACCTCTATGCCGCCGATCTCGTTGTGTGGCTGCTCACGATCCTGTGTAAGGGCACGGCCGGGCGGGCGTACAACGTCGGATCCGAGCAGGCCGTCAGCATTCTCGAGCTCGCACATTCAGTGGCGGCAGCGTTTTCGCCGAAGCCGGCTGTTTCGGTGTTGCAGAAACCCGTTCCCGGGGCTTTTCCGGCACGCTACGTTCCCTCAACGCTGCGCGCCCGTACTGAGCTTCATCTGAAGGAAAATTTCCCGCTTGCTTCGGCTATCCAGGCCACGGTCTCGTGGTACGCTACGGATTAGTTTTTCCCGCAGTGAGCCCTATGCGAACCATCAGCGTCGTCACCCCGACGTTCAACGAGGAGGCCAATGTCCGCGAGCTCTATCGGCAGACGAAGGAGGTTTTCGCCGGACTGCCCGCGTACCGGTACGAGCACATTTTCATCGACAACGCTTCAACCGATCGTACCGTTGCGATCCTGAAAGAAATCGCTGCCACGGATCCGCAGGTGAAAGTCATCGTCAACGCGCGGAATTTCGGACACATCCGTTCACCATACTATGGTCTGCTGCAGGCATCCGGCGATGCGGCGATTCTGATTGTCGCCGACCTGCAAGATCCTCCCTCCCTCATTCCCACATTCGTTGAGCGGTGGGAACAGGGCGAGAAGATCGTCATCGCCGTCAAAACGGCCAGCGGGGAATCGCCCCTGCTCTTCGCCATCCGCAAGCTCTACTACCGCCTCGTATCGAGTCTGTCAGAGACACCGTTGATCAGAAATTTTTCCGGCTTCGGTCTGTATGACCGCTCCGTTCTGGATGTGCTCCGGACGATTCAGGATCCGTACCCCTACTTCCGCGGACTCGTGCTGGAAGTCGGCCCCAAACCATCGATTGTTCCTTTCCAGCAGCCGCAGCGAAAACGGGGCATCTCCAAAAACAACTTCTACACGCTCTACGATATCGCGATGCTCGGCATTACCAGCCACTCCAAGGTACCGCTCCGTATCGCGACGATTGCAGGGTTCTTTCTCTCTGCCGTGGGCTTGCTGGTCGCATTGGGATATCTGGTCGCCAAGTTGGTCTTCTGGAACACCTTTTCGGCGGGGATCGCGCCGATTGTCGTCGGCGGATTCATCTTCTTCTCCATACAACTGTTCTTCATCGGGCTCATCGGAGAATACGTTGCTGCCATCCACACGCAGACACTCCGACGGCCCTTGGTTACGGAGAAGGAGCGCGTCAATTTCTGATCTTCATCACGTTTTTTCGTTCATGCCGACCGGATTCACATGAGGTTCCATATCGGTCATCGGTCTGCCGAAGGCGATTTTTGGGTAGGCATTGAGCGACTGATCCACCATCACCTGCAACAGGCACGGTTCCGTAGGCTCCTGCCAGAGCCACCGCACGGCGTCCGGCACCTCTCCTGATTCGACAACCGTCCGCGCTGCGATGCCGTAAGCGCTGGCGATGCGCGTGAAATCCGGCGCGCTGTATCCCCACACGGTGGATTGGTACCGTCCCTCAAAGTAGCTGTCCTGAAATTGCCGCACCATTCCGTATGAATCATTGTGCATGATGATGATTTTGATGGGCAGGTGGTTACGGACGACTGTCTGGAGCTCCTGGATATTCAGTTGGAAACCCCCATCTCCTGCAATCACTACCACCGGATGCGGTCGCGTGACGCATGCGACGCCGATTGCGGCCGGGAGGGCATAGCCCATGGCGCCCATACCGCCTGGTGTCAGGAAACGCTGTCCCTGTTTCCTCTCCACCGACTGTGCCGCCCACATCTGGTGCAGGCCGACATCCGTAACATATGCGGCGGCTGCTCCGGACTGTGACGAGAGGGCGTGCATGAAAACGTTCGGGTTGATCCCGCGCACATCCTTCAATTCCGACGTATCGGGCCAGCGGTCGCGCAGTTCGCCGATCTCCTTTCGCCAACTCTGGTATCGGTCGCTGCTGTCCGGCAGAGCGTTCAGGATGTGCGGGAGGATATCGGCGATGTCAGCGACGATCGGTATGCAGCCACGGATGCGATGATTGATTTCCCCAACATCGCAGTCTATGTGAATGACGGTGCGTTCCCCTTTCCACGCAACAGTGTCCGCTCCCGTCTGGCGAATATCCAGGCGACTGCCGATGACGATGACGCAGTCGCTGCGTCCGACGGCAAGGTTGGCCCACCGGTTTCCGTAGGTGCCGATCATGCCCACAGAGAGAGGATGATCGGAGGGGAGGACATCTAACCCGAGCAGGGAGTGAACAACTGGGACATGCGCGCGCTCGGCGAAGCGCGTCAGAGCATCTGCGGCCATCGCCGTTCTCACACCGCTTCCGACGAGGATGAGCGGCCGTGCGGCTGCAGCAAGTGCCTGCAAGAGGCCGTCGAGAGCGGGGACCGCGCATGTATCCGGAGAAGACGCTTCGCTCGGCAGTGGAGAGAAAGGGATGTCGCCACTCTGGATATCCAGTGGGATATCGAGGAGTACCGGCCCCGGTCGTCCCTCCATCGCAATCGCATACGCCCGTTCCAGTGATGGCAGCAGATCATCGGGTTCACGGACCTGCCATGCAGCCTTCGTGACGGGAACCGCCATAGAAACAATGTCCGTTTCCTGAAATCCCACCTGGCGGACGGGACGATCCCCCTTAAGTTCGTGCCGGTTCACCTGCCCTGTGATAAAAATGGCGGGCGAAGAGTCGAAGAAGCAGCTTCCGATGCCCGTAAGCAGGTTTGTAGCTCCCGGACCGCTCGTTGCCATCGCGATGCCAGGCTTGCCCGTCATCCTTCCCACTGCATCGGCCGCGAATGCGGTTGATTGCTCGTGATGCATGCTCACGATGGGTATCTGGATGGCATGCAGCGAATCCAGAATGTGTGCGATCATTCCGCCCACCACCTCGAAGACGCAGGGTACTTCTTTCCGCCTCAGAAAATCCGCAATCAGGGCACTCGCTTTCACGCGGAAAATATACAGGATGAACACAGCGACCACAATGAATGCCGTTGAGAATCTGGGCTATTCTTTGCGTTCCATTGGCAAAATCAGACCATGGATTGCCTCTCTGAAAACCCTGTTCATTCACACAGATTTTCCCTCACAGCGCTTCCAGCCGTGTACAATGAGCATGACCATGTCGCGACGTGCTCTGATCACCGGCATCACCGGTCAGGACGGTTCCTACCTGGCCGAGTTTCTCCTGACGAAGGGATACGCAGTGCACGGGCTCGTACGACGCGCCTCCACGTTCAACCGCGGGCGCATCGAACACCTGTTCAAGGATGTGTCGAGGGATGCGCCGAATTTCCAGCTGCACTACGGCGATCTGGCCGATTCAAATTCGCTCATCCGCATCCTCACGATTGCGAAGCCGGATGAGGTGTACAACCTCGCCGCGCAGAGCCATGTCGGCGTGAGCTTTGATACGCCGGAGTACACCGGAGACATCACGGGCATCGGGACGACGCGCCTTCTCGAGGCTCTTCGGACGATCGGTCTTCCCACCCGGTTCTATCAGGCCAGCTCGAGCGAGCTCTACGGCAAGGCTCTCACCACGCCGCAGAACGAAGACACGCCGTTCTACCCCCGCAGTCCCTATGGGTGTGCCAAGGCGTACGCCTATTACCTCACCCGGAACTATCGCGAGAGCTACGGGATGTTCGCGGTGAACGGCATTCTCTTCAATCACGAATCCCCCCGGCGCGGTGAGAACTTCGTCACGCGCAAGATCACTCTGAGTATTGCCAATATCCTCGCGGGTCGGCAGGAGTGCCTGTACCTCGGCAACCTGGAGGCCAAGCGTGACTGGGGGTATGCCAAGGAGTTCGTCGAAGGCATGTGGATGATGCTCCAGCAGCCCGTACCGGATGATTTCGTCCTCGCGACGGGCAGGGCGGCCACCGTCCGTGAATTTCTGGAGCTCGCGCTCACAGAGGCTCGCATTCCGTTCGAGCGCACCGGCATCGGCAAAGAGGAGGCCTACCGCGACACGCGGACGGGAAAGGTCATCGTAAAAATCGACCCGCACTACTATCGCCCGGCGGAGGTGGATTTTCTGGTAGGAGATGCCTCCAAGGCACGCAGTAAACTCGGCTGGCAGCCCAAGACTTCACTCCCCGAACTCGTGGCAATCATGATGGAGGCAGATCTCAAGCTCGCAGGGGTACAGAAAGCGTGAGGAATCCATGCCCGTTTTTGTGGCTCCGTACCGTTTTTCGTGGCAAAATGCCCATCACGGTTATGGAAGAATCCTACGTCCATCCCCGGTCACGGCAGTCCTTCTTCTCCGGTGCTTCCGTTCACAAGGAAAAGAAGCAGTGGGGCGAGGAGCACTGGATCGTGAACAAGGAGTACTGCGGCAAGAAGCTGCTCCTCAAAAAAGACCGTCGTTGCAGCCTGCACACGCACAAACAGAAGGACGAAGTCTTCTACATTCAGAAGGGGCGCGTGCTTCTGGAGCTTGGCAAGGAGAGCCGCACGCTTACACCCGGCGATTTCGTGCACATTCCGTCGAACACACCCCATCGTTTCACGGGACTACAGGACAGCGAAATATTCGAGTTTTCCACCACGCACAGTGAGGACGACAGTTTCCGCACGGAGTACTCTGGTCATGTGGAGCAGAAACGCTACGACCGGCAGGCCGCGCTGATCCGTTCATTCAAGAAGTGTTCGGTGCTCGTCGTGGGGGATGTGATGCTCGATACGTACTTCTCGGGGTCCGTCGACCGCATCTCGCCCGAGGCGCCCATTCCCGTGGTGCACTTTCGGCAGAAGACGTCCTTCCCCGGTGGCGCGGCGAACGCGGCACGCAACATCGCGGCACTCGGCGCGCGCGCAACTCTGCTGGGACTGAGGGGTGATGATGATGCGGGTCGGGAGCTCGATGCCCTGATTAAGAAAGAGAAGGTTCGCTCCCTCCTGCTCGTGGATCCCAAGCGCTCGACCACGCAGAAGCAGCGCATCGTCGCGGGGTCAAAGCACCAGATCGTTCGTCTGGATATCGAGGAGCAGTCCTCTCCGTCACCGGCCCAGGTGCGCTCCCTCCTCAAGCGCGTGGAACGGGAACTCTCCAAACATGATGTGCTCCTGCTCTCGGACTATGCGAAGGGGATTTTCACCCCTGCGGTGCTGCGCGCCTGCATCGCGCTCGCGCGCCGGAAGAAGAAGCCCGTTGTGCTCGACCCCAAGCCCCTCGATGCCTCCTACCTTGCCTCTGCGCGCGGCGTAACCCTGATGACGCCCAACCGCCGCGAAGCTCTGCTCCTCTCGGGCCGGGCGAATATCTCCCCCGAGGAGACGGGAAAGATCCTGGCAACCGCACTCAAGACCGATATCCTTCTCACGCTGGGGGCGGATGGCATGCTGCTTTCGCACCCCCGCAAGGCTCACGAGCGCTTTCCCACGTTCGTGCGCGAGGTGGCCGATGTCTCGGGTGCCGGCGATACGGTGGTTGCCGTCCTTGCAATTGTTCTGGGACTCAAAGGAAAGCTTCTGGATGCCGTCGATCTCTCGAACCGCGCTGCGGGCATCGTCGTCGGCAAGGCGGGTACGGCCACGGTCTCTCCCGCAGAGCTCCTCGACGTGCTATGAAGAACCTGCTTCTCGATTTCGATGGGACGTTGATCGCGGACAACGGGGGGTTGGCGTACGACCCGGCAACGGTGATATTGCTTCCCGGCGTCGTGGAGGGACTGAAGCGTTTCCGTGATATCGGCGTGCGCTTCTTCATTGTCACGAATCAGTCCAAGATCAGCCGGGGAATCTGTACGGAAGCAGATGTGGTCGCCTGCATTGATCGCGTGACTCATTTGCTCAAAGAGGAGGGTATTACCATCGAGGGAGCGCAGTGGTGTCCGCACCGTTCGGAAGATGCGTGTGACTGTCGCAAGCCCAAAACCGGGATGTGGAAGGCGCTCCAGCGGCGCTTTTCTGATCTCAGGGCGTCTGAAACCGTCATCGTGGGCGACTCGGACAGGGATATTGAGCTCGGCCAGGCGATCGGCTGCACGACCGCGCGCATCCTCTCGTCACTGTACCCGCGGACCGTGGCGGCCGAGTACCTCGTACGGTCAATGAATGAGCTGGCCGACATCCTCCTCGCCCCGGCAGACCGGCTGTACCAGTTTCACGAAGTGGTGGAATTTGCAGAGGGCATTCATGCGCAGGGGCATTCCATCGTCACGACCAACGGCGCATTCGATCTCTTTCATGCGGGGCACCGGTATGTGATCGACGAGGCGCACAAGCACGGGGATTTTCTCGTCGTCGGGATCAACAGCGATGCCTCGGTGCGCAGGGCGAAAGGCGAAGGGCGCCCGATACAGAATGAGGAAACCCGTGCGCGCATGGTTGCCCGGTTTGCGGATGCCGTTTTCATCTTTGATGACGATGATCCGCGGCTGTGGCTGCCCAAGATCAAGCCGCAGGCGCACGTGAATGCGGCAACCTATGGCGAGCAGTGCGTCGAACGACCGGTCTTGGACCAGATCGGGGCGAAACTCGTCCTCGTTCCCGTGAAAAAGGAGCTGGGTTCCACGACGCAATTCCTCTCTGACTCACTTTCCTCCCGCTGATGCTCCGTGCGCTCCTCCTTGGCACGCTCACCACGCTCGCACTCCCGTGGCTGCTGCTTGCGGCGTGGCTGCGTTCGCGTTCTTCAGCACTGCAGCGCAAGGTCCTCGTCGTCCAGGCGGCGAAAATCGGCGATGTCGTCTGCATGACGCCGCTCTTTCGGTCTCTTCACGATCACGGGGACCACGTGACGGTGCTGTGTCTGAGGCGCACGGGTGAAGTGCTCACTCATCATCCTTGCGTGGATGCGATGATCCACATCGATGATCCGATGTTCCGGGGGCTTTCTGGAGCATTTCGTCTCTGGCGGGAGTTCTTTTGTGGGCGGTTCGATGTGAGCATGGTTCTGTTTCCCGCATCTTCACTCAGCATGATGGGGCTGTGGTCGGCGTCGCCGGTGCGGATCTACACACGGGGAAGGATGATGAGCCTGATGGAGCGGTGGTTCCGTCTTTTCTACACACATCGGATCCACTACCGCAGGCACACGCGGACATTCGATCATTACATGTTCCTTGCAGGGCTCATCGGGGTGAAGCCGGTTGCTTACCGGCACGAGATTTTTCTGACCGATGCCGAAGAGCAGTTCGCATTTTCCTGGATTCAGGATCACGGCGTGCGCGCAGATCAGCGTTTTGCGGCGATTTCGCTCCGTGCCGGCAATGCGCTCAAAGAATGGCCAATCGAACGGTTCGTGGCTGTGGCGCGGCATATCATTGATCGGCATTCCCTGCATGTGGTTTTCCTCGATTTGGATCAACGGGTCACAGACCATGCGCTCGCGCTCCTCGCCGATCCTTCACATGCATCCGGGGGTTGCCGTCTTTCCCTCCGCCACCTTGCCGCGATCATCAAGCGGGCATCCCTCTTCGTTTCGGTGGATACCGGGCCGCTCTACATGGCCCATGCGTTCGGTGTGCCGCTCGTGGATATCATCGGGCCGGTGGATCCCGAGGAACAGCCGCCTCCTGCCGGCGAGCGCGTGGAGCTCGTTCTGCCGCCGCCCCCATGCGAGCCGAGTTCCTTCGTAGCCGATACGCTGCGTGCACCGACGGCGGCTCAGCAGGCTGCGCTGGAGGGCACGACGGTCGGCATGGTCACAGATGCGATCGATGCAGTACTTCATTCTTCCGCCGCGTCATGAATTCCACGCTTCCTCCGTGGTCCACTGCATGCCCGCTCTGCTCCCATGCGCCCCGTGAACGCATGCTGCGCGATCTTGCCGCTTTCGAGTGTCCGTCCTGCGGGTTTTTGTGGCTCCGCGACCGGTCCACTGCTCCTGAATACGAAGAATCGGTCGTCGATTTGTCTGCGGAAAAGATTCGTACACGCAAGCGCAATTGCTACAACCGGGTCGCGATGATTGCGAAGCATATTTCTCTCGATCGTGTGTGTGACATCGGTTGCGGCGAGGGATTATTCCTTGCCGCAGTCCGCGATCAGCATTATAGCGATCCGATGGGGCTTGAACCGAGCAGTGCCTGCGTGTCGTATGGCCGGAGCATCGGGCTTTCGATCGAGCAGGGAATGGTGGAGGATTATCCAGCACTTTTTTCCGGCCGCCCGAGGGATGTGGTCACGCTCTTTCATGTGATTGAACATCTGGTCGATCCCTTTGAGACGATGCGCATGTTTCGCAGTGTGCTTCATCCGGGTTCGTTCCTCGTCATCGAGACACCGAATATCGAAAGCTACTCTGCGCGAAAATGGGGGGACCGTTGGCGGATGATTTATCGTCAGCATCTGTCCTATTTCAATCCATCGACGCTGCGATCGTGTCTTGAACAGGCCGGTTTCGACATCCTTGCGGAGGGGACACAGGATTTTGATCAGAATTTTCTTTCGTGGGGCGAGCTCAAGCTGCGACTTGGGCTCAAAAAAGTGCCTCCTCCCTCCCGGGAGCCTTCATCCCAGGCATCTACTCCTTCTTCGCAGAAGGCGACAGGCGTCTCGCGCGGAAACATACTCAAAGACGGCGTACGCTACTTCTTGAGCAGGCTGGTGGGACTGCTTGGGCGGCGCGACTACATCTGGGTGATTGCCCGGGTTCCGTAATTTCCCCCCTCTGCGTTGGGTTCTCCTCTATTGCTTGCTATGCTGGGCTGGTGGGCATGTTGGATGCCATCGGCCTGACACGAAAGATCACGCGTCCGAGGATTCGGGCTTTTTTGCAGCGCCATGCCAGCGGCGGGCGCGTGCTCGATGTGGGATGCGGAGCAGCGGGTTACCGCGATCTCTTCCCTCAGCTCACCACACTCGACCTCACACCGCGGGAGGGAACCAAAGTGGATATCGTCGCCGATGCGCACGATCTCTCGCAAATTCCGGAGGCATCCTTCGATGTGGTGCTCTGTACGGAAGTTCTCGAGCATCTTCATACGCCGGCAAAGGCCATTGCCGAATTCCGGCGGGTCCTGAAGTCCGGCGGACAGTTGCTCCTCTCCACGCGGTTCATCTTTCCGCTCCATGACGTGCCCGGGGATTATTACCGTTATACCAAGTATGGTCTGCGGCACCTGCTGAAGGATTTTGAAATCATTGAGCTTATCGAGGAGGCTTCGACGGTGGAAACGCTCGCCGTGTTGGAGCAGCGCATCGGGTTCCAGTGCGAGACATTGGGGTTTCGCCCATTCAAGCTCTTCTGGTTCCTGCTGGCGGCGATTACACGATGGTGTGGATGGCTGCTCAGTCGCGAATATGGAGATATTCGGCAAAAGGTTCCGGAAAAGAACATCCTCACGTCAGGGTACTACGTCGCTGCAAAAAAAATCTGACCTCCTATTCTCTCTGTTTTCCTGTCCTTTCTTTGTCATGGCGACAAAGAAAGGACCAAAGAAAGCGCTCCCGCGCCAACTCCCCTCCGCCCGGCCCTGTGCCTCCTCGCTGGCTCTTCCAAGGCTTCAGAGCCGACTCGTCGGCACGCAAAAGCGTGGCAGGGCCTTCCCCTTCACCCCCAGTGGCGCGGTGCCCCCCGGTTACTGTTTTGTTTCTGTATTTTTTTGATTACAGAGCTTTATATCTCATTCCATTCCCTTCAATCTCTTTCCTCGGCAGCAGTGTTTTGAGATCGTAGACGAGGCCTCCTGCCTTCAGTGCCTGGGTGAGGTCATCGGCCATGTACTCCCGGTGCGGCACCAGCAGCACCACGGCATCATAGGGGCCGGACTTTAGTGACCCCGGCTTCCATCCTTTCCTGATCATGATTTCTTCGGGCATGTAGGGATCGTGGACTTCCACAACGCAGCCAAGTTTGGTGAGGTGCTTCACCACGTCACCGGATTTGCTGTTGCGGGTATCGGGAATGTTTTCTTTGAAGGTCAGGCCCAGCACGAGCACGCGCGGGTTCTTTGTTCCCTTCAATTCCTCGCCCACCTGCTCAGCCACATGGCGGCTCATGGAGTCATTCAGGGCGCGTCCCGCGGTGATGACCTGCGTTTCCATCCCCAACTGGCGCGCTTTCTCGACCAGGTAGTACGGGTCCACGCCGATGCAGTGCCCGCCCACAAGACCCGGAACAAATTTGAGGAAATTCCACTTCGTTGCGGCCGCATCGATCACGTCTTTCGTCTCGATGCCGACCTTGTGGCAGAGGAGGGCGATTTCGTTGATGAAGGCGATGTTGAGGTCCCGCTGCGCGTTCTCGATGGCCTTGGCCATTTCGGCCACCTTGATATTCGCGGCGCGGTGGATGCCCGCCTCGATCACCGATCCATACAGGTCAGCCAGCGCATCCAGTGTTTCCGCGTCCTGCCCCGAGACAATCTTCTTGATCTTCTCGATCGTGTGCTCCTTGTCCCCGGGGTTCACGCGCTCGGGCGAGTAGCCCAGTTTGAAATCCGTGCCACACTTCATGCCCGATTCCTTCTCCAGGATGGGGCCGCAAATTTCTTCCGTGGTGCCCGGCCACACCGTGGATTCATACACGATGATGGCCCCTTTCTTCATGTGCTTGCCGACCGTAGAGCTGGCGCTTTCCACGGGCGTGAGATCGGGATTGTTCTTCTCATCCACGGGTGTGGGGATGGCAAGGATCACGATATCCGCCTCATGGATGACCGCGGGGTCGGCGCTGTAGAGAATCGTCACTGCCTTCAACTGCTGCTGCGAAAGCTCCCGCGTGCGGTCATGCCCGGTGTTGAGCTCCGCGATGCGCTCCGCATTGAGATCATATCCCCGCACGTCGTAGCCTTTCCTCGCAAAGATGTACGCAAGCGGCAGGCCCACATACCCGAGTCCCACGATGCAAATCACCGGTTTTTTCATCACAGGGAAGTGTAGACGAACGATTGGCGATTGGCGATTTATTGATTGGCGATTTTCACCGTGGTCTTGGGGTATTTCCAATGGTACCGTAGGCGGGATGCAACGGTTTCGTCACTGGATTTTCGGCCCTGCGCGCTCCACCCGGGTGCAATTCTTCCGGTATTTCTGGGTGGGCGGGATTTCGACGGTGGTCGATTTCGCCGTGTTCATTTTCTTCGTGCGCGTGCTCGGCATCCATTACCTCCTTGCCCAGTTTTTCGCCTACTGCGCCGGCTTCGTCACGAATTATATTCTTTCGGTTCTTTGGGTTTTTCAGAAAACGAACCAGATCGTGCGCGAGATCACTGTGGTCTTCATCATTACCATGTTCGGGCTCCTCTGGACCGAGCTTCTGCTCTACCTCTTCGTCGATACCTTCTTCTTTGGGGAGGTGAAGGCAAAGGTGATTGCCACCATTATCGTGCTCTTCTGGAATTTCGGTGCGAGGCGATTCATTGTCTACAGGAATCCGTCCAGGGCCTAGGCTCTGCGGATGAATATGAGTAGAGTACGGGCGTGTCAAAAGTTGCCATTATCGCAGGTGCCGGGCCGGCGGGTCTGACAGCGGCATACGAGCTCCTGAAGCGCACGGATATCCGTCCCATTGTGTGCGAGCTCAGCGACGTCATCGGTGGCATTGCCCAGACGTACAACTACAAAGGCAATCGCATTGACCTCGGAGGCCACCGCTTCTTTTCGAAGAGCAAGCGCATCATGCAGTGGTGGTTCAATATTCTTCCGCTGCAGGGCAAACCTTCGGCGGATACGGCCGAAAAGAAGCACGAGATCGATTACGCGGCGGAGGCGATCGTCAATTTTCTCTGTCCTGCGTGCACAAATGACGGCGCGACAAACACTCAGCGAACATTTCCTGCCCCCGATCCCGAAAAAGACGACCAGGTCATGCTCCAGCGGCCGCGCCTCAGCCGCATCTACCACCGCAGGCATTTTTTTCCGTATCCCATCTCGATCACACTCGGGGTCGCCATGCGATTGGGGGTGCTCAATACGTTCCTGATCGGTCTGAGCTACATCAAGGCGCGGATGTTCCGGCTGAAGGACGAAACCTACCTCGATGCATTTTTCATCAATCGTTTCGGGCGACGCCTCTACGAGACATTCTTCCGGGATTACACCGAGAAAGTCTGGGGGATTCCCTGCAGCCAGATACGGGCGGACTGGGGGGCCCAGCGCGTGCAGGGGTTGTCGCTTCGGCGCGCCGTGGTCCATGCCGTAAAAGACCTTTTGAGCTCCGATTTCAAAAAGGCCCAGCAGGAGCGCGAAACCACGCTCATCACGCGCTTCTATTACCCCAAGTACGGACCCGGGCAGATGTGGGAAACCGTTGCAGCGCAGGTGCGTTCCTGTGGTGGCGAGGTGCGCATGCATACGCGTGTTTCGGGAGTGCACCTGACGGACGGCCGCGTCACCTCCGTCACACTCGAAAACACCCAGACGGGAGCAGAGGAAACGTTGCCTTGCGACTTCTTCTTCTCCTCCATGCCGATCAAGCATCTTGCGGGCATGATGACGCCCCATCCTCCCGCGCGGGTTACCGAGGTGGCTGAGGGCTTGCCGTACCGCGATTTCATCACCATCGGGCTCCTTTTGAAGAAACTTCATGTGCAGGACGGCAGGCACGTCGATGCGTCCGTACCGGATAACTGGATCTACATTCAGGAGGGCGGGGTCAAGGTGGGGCGTGTGCAGATCTTCAACAACTGGAGTCCGTATCTGGTGAACGACCGCAAGAATACCGTGTGGATCGGGCTCGAGTACTTCGTAAACGAGGGCGGTGATTTGTGGATCAAGCCCGATCAGGAACTGATTCAATTCGGAATCACGGAGATGGAGAAGATCCACTTCCTCAAGAGCGAAGATGTGCTCGATGCCTGCGTGCTTCGGATCCCCAAGGCGTATCCGGCGTACTTCGGCAGCTACGACCAGCTCCACGTGGTGCGCGAATTCGTCCAGAACATTCCCAATCTCTACCTGATTGGCAGAAATGGCATGCACCGTTACAACAATCAGGATCACAGCATGCTTACGTCGATGACGGCGGTGGATAACATCGTCGCGGGCCGCACGGATTCCTCAAATGTGTGGGAGGTGAATCTGGAAATGGTCTACCACGAGGAGCACAAGAAATCTTAGGCTCGCCGAGCCTGGAGTTGTTCCAGACGAGGGAGAATGGTTTTTGAGATGAATTGGTACACCGCGTTTTTCTCGTCAGCGTAGAAGAACGGATCCATCGGCGACGGTTCCCATTCCTGGGGGATAGAGAGGAAGAGGCCGATGCCTCGCTGCATGCAATTCTTCAGGAGTTCGTAAGCGTGCGACGCGCCGTAGACGACGTGAGGCGTCTTCCCCTCAGTGATGGTTTCGGCGATCCTGTCTAAGACATCTGCTTCCCTGCGTCTGTTCATCGACGCGAAGAGTTCTGTTGCGTCGCAGTAGCGACGGAAGTCCGCGATCATCGTGGCAAGGTCTCCCGTGTGTTGTATCGCCATTCCGTTGTACTGCATGACGACTTTTGTCGGGTCTCCCGGCTTAAGAGAGATGGTCCCTCCTACATGCAGCAAATTGCCCAACATCCCTTCGTACGGCTTCGCGGCTCCCCGGCCGCGGGAGACCATGGTCAGTTCCCGCCCCGTTTGCTCGTGATGTTCCGGAGGTTCGACGCCGTTGATGGTCGCCTTCTTCCAGAGGATGAACGCCTGGTCGGCATTTCCGCGCATTCTTCCTCTCTCCTCTTCCAAAAAACGCTCCAGGTGCCCAGGCGAAGAGAGCAGAAGCTGCTGTCCCTCATCATCGCTGGCGCAGACGTCCGTTCCCGTGATGACGGGGTTGGGCAGGTTTTCAATCTTCAGTCCCTCCCGCATAAAGACAAAGCCCTCCGTGAAGATCCGCTGATCGGGGGTGGCAGTGAGTGTGTGGAGCGTGTGGAAGAGATGCTGTGCGATGCGCTTCGCCGAGGGATCGAAATCTCCCTTTTCCTTGTGGTGTTTCTGGATGATCAGGGAAGCAAACGACCGGGTCCCTTCGGGAGGGAGGAACACTTCCGTGGAGAGTCGCTGCGCCTGCTCCAGTTTCCTGAGACCGTCGAAAGCTTTGCCGGCAGGCTCGCCTTCGTGAGGAGCTCCATGCACGTCCCTGAGTGCGACGCGACGTGCGGATCCGACGATTCCTTCGTTATACGCCGAAAGCACAGGCCACCGGCCGAACTCATGCATCGCCGAGCGTATCTGTGGACGCGCTTGCGGGGACGTCAGCGCTTCGTAGAGTCTGCGCGAGACTTCTTCGGAAGCCGACACTGGTTCCTCACGCGTGGGTCTCTGCGATAGGGGCAACTCTCCGCCCACCGGATTTTCCTGCGGACTCATATGTATATTAATGCCAATTTTCGTCAAAAAGTCAATGCTCAGCGTACCACTCCACCGACTTTTTCACCCCTTCCACGAAGGGTACCTTGGGGTCAAAGCCGAGAATTTTCCGCGCTTTCGAAATATCCGCCGTGTAGCGCGTGACTTCACCGGTACGGGAGGATGTCGCAGTGACTTCGGAGGTGCTGCCCATGAGTTTCTTGATCAGTTCCGCCAGTTCCATGATGGAGTGCGCCTCGCCGAATGCGAGATTGATGGTCTGCCCGTTCGCTTTGGTGAAATTCTTGAGAATGAGAAGAAGGCCATCCACGGCGTCGTCGATGTAGGTGAAATCGAGGCTCTTATCTTTGCCAAAGACCACGAGGGGTTCATTTTTCTTGGTCTGCCGGATGAAGAGCGGCACGACACGCTGCGAGTCGTCGTACATGCCGTAGACGTTCGAGAAGCGCACGATCACCGTCTCCATGCCGTAGCAGCGGCGGTAGGACTCCACGAGCGCCTCGCCGGCGATCTTGCTGGCGGTGTAGGGGCTCTCACAGTTTTCCACCCGCACCATGTCCTCGCGGTACTTTTCGGCGCCGCTATTGCCATATGTTTCGCGGGATGATGCGAAAACGAAACGTTTCACCCCGTTTAAGCGCGCCCATTCCAGAGCATTGAATGTGGTCAGCATGTTATCGCGCGCCCGGTCGGGATTTTCCACGAGCTCATAGACGCGAGCATTCGCGGCAAGATGGATGACGACGTCAGCTTTGAGCTTTGAGCTTTGAGCTTTGAGCTGGCTCTCGTCCCGCAGGTCTATACGAACGGTAAGCTGCTCCACCGCTGGCTGCCACTTATTCGGTTCCCAATCGGCCCCGACAACTTCGAATTGCTGCTCCAGAAGCCTTTCGCAGAGCCGTGTGCCGATGGTGCCCGAGGAGCCAGTGACAAGGATCTTCATACAGTGAGCAGTTTGCACTTGAATAGTGATGAGGGAAATAGGGAAGTCGGGAATTAGGGAAATCGGGCTGAAAAATGAATCAAGTTCCCTAGTTCCCGCATCCGAGTTCCCTTCTCATTCCTTAATTCCCCTGAAGAAATCGCTGACACCAACAGTTCCCAATCGCTACACTGCCCCCGATGTTATCGCTCGTGATTCCCACGTACAACGAGGCGGAGAGCCTGCCGATGCTGCTCCCACGACTACAGGGGGCGCTCAAAGGCATTCCGCACGAAATCATCATCGTCGATGACGATTCCCCCGATGGAACATGGCACAAAGCGGAGGAATTGCAGGCGTTCTACCCCACGCTCCGCGTCATCCGGCGTCGCGGCGAGCGCGGGCTCTCGTCGGCGGTCGTTGCGGGATTCAGGGCGGCGCGCGGCGAGATTCTGGCCGTGATGGACGCTGACGGTCAGCATGATGCGGGGCTCCTGAAGAAACTCGTGGAAACCGTGCAAGTGCGACGTGGTGTTGCGGTGGCTTCGCGCTACATTCCCGGCGGAAGCACGGGTCAGTGGAACCGTCGGCGCACACTCTTCAGCCGTGCGGGAACCCGCGTCACCACTCTGCTCTGCCGTCTGTCCGTTCGCGATCCCATGAGCGGGTTCTTCGCCATCGATCGCCCGCTCTTCGAGCGGATCTCACCCCACTTGCATCCACGGGGATTCAAAATCCTGTTTGATCTTCTCATGCGGCTTCCGCGCGGGACCCCGGTGACGGAAGTTCCGTACACATTTGCGCCCCGCGCGGTCGGCACGAGCAAATTGTCACTCAAAGTGCAGTGGGAGTTCATCTTCTCGCTCTTCTCGCTCCTTTTCGAGCGATGGGCACGGGCTGCATGGGTGTTGTTTCTGCTCCTCTTCATCGGCCTTGGAGTATTCCTCTCCGTGCGTGCGTGGGAATTAAAACTTCTGGTCCTCGATGCAGAGGTGCGAGAACGGACCAAGATGGCGTTTGAATCTCTTTCGAATACGGAGGGATGGCTGATTTCCGATCTCTCGCTGCGTTCCGTCAGTGCCACGAGCCTTACGATGATTTACCGTCCGCACGGACGCGGCGACGCGCCTGCCAAGTGCATCCGCGTTAATCTTGATTTCTTCGGCTGGTCACCATGCGACGCTTCGTAAATCCCTTCTTCGGCCTCGTGCTCCTCGGCATCGCGCTTGCCGCCCTCCATGCATGGCAGGGCATCACCACGGATGAGGCGAAGTATCTGCTCAATATTCCCTATCCGCATCCGCCACTTGCGCGCGGCATCATCGGGTTCACGCAGTGGATTCCCGGTCAGGAGATGCTCTGGCGTGTCATCCTTGCGATTATTCTTCTTCTTGCAGCGGAGCTGGCCCGCGCTTTTGCGCCTGCACGCGAGAAGGCATCGACATTCCTACTCGCAGGGCTCTGGGTACTGTCGGCGTCGGTGTTCGTCTCTGCGGGACAGATCCTGCTCGCCCCCATCACCGCAGTTGAGATGCTCGTGTTCTGCTACTGGTATCTCAAATGTGAGGATCAGCCCGCCCGTACCGATCCACAGTACGGATCGGGCGGGGAGCGCATGGTCGGGTGGATGGCGCTGCTGTGGATGGCGTCGCTCTTCACGGCTTACCACGCCATTCTGTTCCTTCCGGTGGTTGCGGCGGTGTTCTGGCGCCTGCGGCTGAGCCGATGGCAGCGTCTGGTTGCGCTGTGCGGACCCGTTCTGCTGCTCGCGCTCTATACGGCAATGAACCCTCTCGCCTTTGCGAGCATGGTCACCGCGAGCGGGCAGAATCTGGGCGACGGTTCCCCGCTGACGGCACTGCGCGAAACTGTCTGGCTCTGGGTACTCGGAGGGAGCCTTGTCCTGAGCGTGCTCGGAACGATAGGGATGTTCGCCTCGCGCAAGTGGCCGCTCATTCTGAGCCTCCTGCTTGTCGCCGGATTCACGTTCCTCTCGTTCCGTCCGTACTACGGCATCCTCTTCGCGCCGCTTCTGATCGCAGGTCTCGTCTCGTCGCCTTCGCTCATGCGAAGAGTGGGGACGATCCTGCTCTTGACTCTCGTCTGTGCCCTGATGCTCATTCCACTATCCTTTCCGTCGGGCAGTCCATCGCCGGTTCCAGGTGTTTATGCGGCCGTGGAGCAAGCCGGTATCCCTGCAGGGGTGACGGCGATCATCGCCGGTCCCTTCGGACACGAGTGGCAGTACGGCCCTTACATTGTGCGGCGGATGGTGGGGAATCCCCAGCTCCTCGATTCCGCACGCGTGGCCGTGTGTCTGGTCGATTGTCCGGTACTCCGCGGACGGGAGGGATGGGAAGAGCTCCAGGGTGTTCCTGTGGAGGTTTGGGTGAGACCGTTACGATGAAGGGGTAAGGGGTAGGTATCATGGGGGAAGGGTTTTTAAAAAGAGATCCCTTATCCCTTCATACGTATCCCTTATCCCTACAGACCGTAGTACTTCCGGTACCACTCGACGAACTGTGGCACGCCGTCCTTGATCTGCGTCTTCGGTTGAAACCCGAGCATCTTCTTTGCCTTCGAGATATCCGCCTCGGTGCGCACGACGTCGCCCGGCTGCATATCCATGAGGTTCTTCTTCGCCTCTCTGCCACAAGCTTTCTCGATCGCTGCGACGTAATCCATCAGCTCTTCGGTCCTTCCGCAGCCCAGGTTGAAGACCTCTTCAGGATAATTTTTGTCGATCGAGGCGACAATGCCATCCACGATGTCGTTGATGAAGGTGAAATCCCGTTGCATCTTGCCGTGTCCGAAGATATCGAGCGGCTGACCGTGGAGGATTTTGTCCGTGAACAGGAAGAGCGCCATATCGGGCCTGCCCCACGGTCCGTACACGGTGAAGAACCGCAGCCCCGTCACGGGGATGCCGTACAGCGAGTGGTACGCGTGTGCCATCAGCTCGTTGTCCTTCTTGTTCATGCCATAGAGCGAGAGCTGGTTATCCGTCCGGTCCGTCTCGGCGAGCGGCATCTTGGTATTGCCGCCGTAGACGGAGCTCGAAGAGGCATAGATCAGGCCGGGAATTTTCTGGAGCCTCACTTCATCAAGAACGTTGAAGAAGCCGCGGATGTTGATATCGATGTACTCGTCCGGATGATCGAAGGCGTAGCGCACGCCGGCGAGTGCGGCCAGATGACATACGCGATCGCAGCCTTTCATCGCCTTTTCCACGGTCTTGCGGTCGCAGATGTCGCCGCGAATCAGGGTGAATTTTTTGTCCTTGATCAACTGCGCGTTGCGGTCCTCCTTCAGCTTGGGATCGTAGTAGGGATTGAAGTTATCCAGCCCCACTACTTCGTCCCCGCGGGCGAGGAGCACCTGAGCCGTGTGGAATCCGATGAAGCCGGCAGAGCCGGTAAGGAGGATGCGCATGACGGCAGTGTATCAATACAGCACGTTCAACGGGAGATTTCGTGGGTAGTTTTCGCGGCAGCCCGTGCCGTATCAGCCTGGAGCTCACTGACAGGGCTCTGCCCGTCTTTTTCGTGGCTGTCTTCCGGGGGTGTGCTGCGGAGAAACGCCTCCAGTAATTGCGCCCATGGCATGCTGGCCGGGATGTATTGGCCGAAGATGGGTTCCAGCCAGTCGCCGTTCGGCAGCCGGTACACGATGTCCCCGTTCTCAAACGAAACAGCTTCCGTTGCAGTGGCGATGATGTCTTTCACCCCTTTCCATGCAGGGAAGTACTGGCGGAAGAGGGTTTCGGTTGTGAGTTTGTCGATCGCGTGCTCTCTGGTCATTTCGTGGACATTCGGATTCTCCGCTGACAGTTTGCGGACGTGTTGCATGCTCGAGAAGATTTGCATTTCCTCCAATTCGCTGATTGTTGTTTTGCCGAGGAATTTTTCCCGTCGGGCGAGGGCACCGGAGGGAGTGTCTTTGTAGAGCCGTTCAGAGGCATCCGGGGCTTCCATAAAGGAAAGATGAGTGTACGTTCGCCCCCGGTGCCTGCAAAGAATATTTCCTGTCTCTTTCTGCTCATTTCACGCCAATGCCGCGGTAGGTGAACCCTGCTGCGCGGATTTCGTCCGGATCGTAGACGTTGCGTCCGTCGAAGAGGGCGCGACCGCGCATCGCGGCTTTCAGTTCCTTCAGATCGACTCCGCGGAAGACATCCCACTCAGTGAGGAGAATCACCGCATCGGCGTCCTTCGCCGCCTCGAGAGGGGAATTCACGTACACCACTTCCTTGGGCAGGACTTTTGCCGCGTTCTCCATTGCCACGGGGTCAAACGCGCGAACGATATGGTTCATCTTGAGGAGCATCGGGATCAGGTCAAGGCTGGGCGCCTCGCGCATGTCGTCGGTATTGGG
>JAUSKD010000032.1 GCA_030647195.1 Candidatus Peribacter sp.
GGATCCTGCGAAGAGGACGGCGGAAATCACCCGCCTGAAGACTGTCCTCGAAACGAAGAAGACGAAGATCAATGATGTTCTGGAAAAACGAAAGAAGCTGAATGAATTGAACAAGAAAAAGAAGGACTATGAGGGCCCCACGGGTGAGATTCAGAAGCTCACCGATGAAATTGCACGCAACAAGATCGTCACGGACAAGATCCCTGACTTGGAAACCAAAGCCAAGGCAGCACGCGGCAAGGTGAAGCCGCTGGAAGATGCCGCGAAAGAAGCGGAGGCGGAGTTTAAAAAACTGAATGATGATCTGACGGAGAAGCAGAAGCCGAAGAAGGCAGCCGAGGCGAAGTTGACGGCAGCCCGTGCCAAGCTTGTGGCGGCGGAGGGTCTGGCAAGGACGAGAATCCCTTCAATTGAGGGTGACAAGGCTTACCGGCAGAACGCATTCGGCGCTATTCACCAGATCGATGAAGAGGGTCAGCATTTGTGGAGGCACTTCCGATCGATCGAGAGTGTCAATGAAGCGGGTGATTCCATCGACGTAAAAGAGCGCATGAAAGACCTTCTCGGGCGCAAGACCACGATTCTCGTCGATGTTCTGAAGACGGAATTGAAGAAGCCGGGCAATCTCGCCGATGTTACGGACCTTCCTGTGAAGGAGGGGACGCTCCGTTCCGCGGTTGGCGCCGCCCGCAAAGAGCTCAGTTTTCTGATGGAGAACGGTGCCGATCGCGAGGCGCGCATCACGGAGCTCACTGATCTCGTTTCAAACCTGACTGGCAAGATGCGCACGATGCTGGCGGCGGAGTCGAACGGGGCCCTTGCCCCGGCAAGCAGGCTCAAGCCGGCAGAGAAGTATGCGGCAGTGCAGCGAGAGATCTACTACCTCGAGCAGCACCATGCCGAAGACCCTGCTGCCGTCGCGCGCCTGAAGGTGTTGCAGGGCGAGGAGGGTCTCTCGGGCAAACTCAAGGATATCCTCTGGGAGCAGCACTCCGCGCTTCATGCAGCGACGGAGAGAGCGCTGGACTTAGTCCGCAAGGGCGCGAAGTACGATACGATTGGGAACGAGCAGCTGGAGCCGGCGCGCGACTCCGTCCGTGCCGAGGTTCTTTTCCTGAAGAAGTTCCCGTACGACGCTCCACGCTTTGCGCAACTCAAAACCGATTGGGACGGCCTCAATCGTGTCCGAGTGGAGCGCAATGCACTCGCCCTCAGGCAGGAGGCGGATCGGACGGTGAAGGAAGCAGGGAGCAGGGGAGGGGCGTCCCGGTTCGGGGCGATGGAGGCGCTGGAGAGCGAGGCGCGCGATGTCCGCGCACGCGGCGGCAAGCCCGAGGAAATGAACCGGATCAAGGAGCAGCGTGACGCGCAGGCAGACCTCTCCGTGCGCGAAGCCCTGCAGGCCGCGGATGTCGCACTCGTGTCGCGCGACCGGCGTGCCATGCATGCTGCAGTGAACACGGTGACATCGGCGCTCGATTTCATGGAGAAAGTGGAAGACCGCATTCCGGCGGGGAAGATGGCCGAGCTCAAAGGACGCCTCACGGCCCTGCGGCAGTCGCTGGCTGTGGTGAATGAGGAACAGATCCGCAACGCCCTGGCGCCCGATGCCGCACCCGGGAACATCCGCGAGACGTACCTCTGCATCCGCGACGAGATGCGTATGCTGCGGGAGAACAAGCACTACCAGCGTGACATCATGGCGTCCGGACGCCAGCGCGATCTCTCTATCTCGCTCACACAGGTGGTGCAGCGTCTGGACAACGAGATCACTGCAATTCACAAGAACATGAAAGACGGCGCATCCATTCAGCGCGGGCTCGAGCTCATTGCCGTGGAGCGGGAGTTTCGAACCACGATGGAGATGCAGCTGCACCCGGGCATGCCGGAACCCAATACGTACTGGATCGGCGAGCTGGCCAAGATGGAAGCGGATTTGAACCGTGAGATTGGTACCGTCAAAGAAGAAAAAGAGGGTACGAGGGCAGTGGTCACGGCAGAATTGAAGAAGATTCTCGGTCAGATTTCCTCTGTCGAAGCGGAAGCCGATCTTGAAAAAAAGAGGACATTCCTTCCCTGGCTGGAAGAGCAGGAGAGATTCTTCAAGGCTGGTGCCGACCGCAATCCCGAGCTGGTGGCGACGTTCCTCCCCCGCATTCAGGAGCAGCTGCGGCTCACGCGAACGTTCGAACAGAGCCGCGATGCTTTTGCGCGCGATCTGCAGGCGCTCACGGGCAAGGTCGACCAGCAGACGCAGCGCATTCTGCAGGCCTATGCGAAGCTCACGGAACGCGGTGGCGGCACTCTCGCAGAAAAGACGAAGCAGCTTCAGGATCACGTGGCTGCCGGTACTGCCCTGCAGAAGGAGGCGCAGGCCGCGCTCACGTATGCGCAGGATCCCGGATGGAAAAAGCAGATTGATACCACTGCGATCACGCAGGCGATCACGGTGCTTGGCGGACGGATCACGGATGGACAGAACGCCGTGGATTCACTGGCTGGCGGCAGGGGAGCTCCTCCCGCCCCCCCGGCAGCTCCCGGAGGAGGTGGCAGCAGACGTTCAAGACCGCCGTTAACGGCCTGACGTACGTACATCACTGGGTATGAGAAAGAAAAATGTGTGTATGTTTGCCAAACAGATGGGAAAATGCGCATTGTAGTGAAGAACCCTGCGTCTCGCCCTTCGCTGCGGCTCGGGCTTGAACGCAGGGCATCCCTCGCTACTCGAGATCGAACAGCTTGAGCTGAATTTCCTGTGGCTTCCTCCCCTGTTTCTCGATGTAGCGTTCGATGGTTTCT
>JAUSKD010000033.1 GCA_030647195.1 Candidatus Peribacter sp.
TTCAACATCAGCGTTAGCAGCAGCAGCAGGCCATGGCTCGGCAGGTAGATGTAGCGGTCGGAGACGAGAAAGTCCGTTCCTGCCTTGCGGAAGGTCAGGAACGCGGGTGCGAGCAGGATCAGGAAGATCCAGAGCGAGAGGAAGGCTCCTCTGAGCCGGTGACGGAGGAAGCAGAAGATGCCAATGAGGCCGAGGAAGCCGACGAGCGATGCGGCGATCCAGGGGTTGGTGAGTGCGATCGGATCCGTCACCTCGTAGAGGGGGCTCAAATTGCCGGGGACCAGGAATGTGCCGAGCAGGAAGAGCGTGCTCCGCGGGATCAGCAGGAGGGTTTCTATCAGATTGGATGTCTCGACGATGCGCTGCTTGCCGAAGAGGGCCAGACCCACGAAGGCGGCGGAGAGAACGAGAAGAGGGAGGACCCCGAGAAGCGTTCTCCTGTCCCATTTTTTCCCCTGTGCGGTCAGGAGGAGAGGCAACACGAGGGGGAGCGGAGCGACAGAAACCTTGGCGAGCAGGGCGAGAAGAAAAAGTACAATGCTCAGCAGCACACCGCGTTGCGTTTGTCGCAGGAATGCGAGGGCGGAGGCAAATGCAAAGAATGTGGAGAGCAGATCCTTGCGTGCGGTGATCCAGACGACCGCCTCGGTATTCATGGGATGCACGGCGAAGAGCGCGGCCACGAAGAGCGCGGCGCGCGGCGCCTGTGTGACTTTTTTCAGGATCAGGAACAGCAGGACGGCATTCATGCTGTGCAGGAGCACATTCACGAGGTGGTAGCTCCAGGGATTCAATCCGGAAACCACATAGTTCAATTGGAAGCTCACAAGCGTTGCCGGAATGTAGAGCTCGGGATCGAATGTCGTGAATGCCGTACGGATGTGATCCCATGTCGGCCCGCGCGTCGCCAGATTGCGGACCACGACGAAGAGATCATCGATCGGCGCGTAGCCCTGCAGCAGCGACTGGCCGAAGGCGAAGAAGGGGACAGCGATCAGGAGGGCGATGGTCCCTCTCTGCCACCATGCGGAGCGGTTGAATGTGAACATGCTGACAGTATATCTGCAAAGCGTGTCCCTCTCTGTAGCGGCTATGCAGGTTTTCGCTCTGGTGGAGAATATTGTTAAATAATGATAAATATGTTACAATAATATAAAAGAAATTCCCTATTCCATGAGCGTTTCCTCCACCTTAGACGGCTTCAGTGTCCGGTCCGGATCCTGGCTCCTCTCTGCCATTCAGGTGGTTCCTTCATTCTGCTGGTTACTGCTGTCTGCGGTGTTGTTCGGATGCGGCGAGTACCTCTCAAAGCGTTGGGCATCTGCGCCTTCGTTCAAGCTCGGCGCTGCCGTGGTTCTGGTGGATGCCATCGGTGTCATCCTGTGGCTTCCAGCACTCTACAATCGCAATCAGCTTTCCATCGTCGGGGTGCTGTGGGCGCTCCTCGGAACCGTCGTCACGGTGAGCATCGGCCTTTTCATTTTTAAAGAGTCCCTCACGTGGGTGCAGTGGGTCGGGATTGTGTGTGCGTTTGTGGCACTAGCTCTGCTTCAGAAGTAGATGATTGAGAATAAATGGGGACGATTCCCTCGTTATCTTTCGTATGAAACTGTTTCTTTCGTCAGGGGGCTTAAGGAACCTTGTTCGGTTCCCTCAGCCCCCCGACACCCCCGTCACCTTCCTAACCCAAGCTGGGCGGGAAACCTGCGGGTTTCCCTCCCCTCCGGTCCCTCCCATCCAACCGGTTTTGTGTGTGTTTATGTTTCTGTATGTTGTTCATTTTTTGTTCGCTTTACGAAGAATCGTCCATTTCGTCTGCTAGACTGCGCGCGATGATCGAGTACCAGCGGATCATTCTGTCGGATGACGTGAGGAATACCGCTTTGGCGAAGGCGCTGAAGTCCGTCATCCGAAAGGGCAAGTCCGTCGTGGCGGATATCGGGTCCGGCACGGGATTTCTCTCCTTTCTCGCGTCCACGCTTGGCGCGAAGGAGTGTTACCTCTATGAGCCAAGCGAGCTCATGAGCTTAAGCCGCGCGCTCGCGCGCGAAAACCACATCACGAATCTGCACTTTATTCGCAAGCACTCTCTGCAGGTGCGCACTCCCGTGAAGGCCGATGTCGTCATTTCCGAGACAATCGGGAACTTCGCTCTCGAGGAAGGCATTATCGAGACGATGAACGACGCGCACCGTTTTCTCACGCCGGGCGGCACTCTGATCCCGCAATCACTGCAGCAGTATATCGCGCCGGTTGTCTCTGACCGCCTGTGGAAGGAGGTCACGAGCGTCGACAGGGTCGGCCACGGCCTTTCGTTTCGTGCCGCACGCGAAATTTCGTGCAACAACATCTATGTTCGCACGTTTCAACCTGCCGATCTGCTCGCGGATGACGTACGGGAATGGGATTCCGTCGATTTCCGCAAGAAGAACATGCCCGTCCGCTCCGCAAAACTACTCTGGACGATGGAGCGACCGATCACGATCTTCGGTTTCGGCTTGTGGTGGGAGGCAGAGCTCCAGCCCGGGATCATGCTCTCTACGGCACCTGCGGCCCCCCGCACACACTGGGAGCAGATTTATATGCCTGTTCTGGCGCCTCTGGATCTGAAAAAAGGTGATCGCATAGCGCTTACGCTCTCCATCGATTCGCGGCACGAAATCCGGATCAATGTTGCGTGGGATATCCGCGTCTGCGCGTCCGATGGCACCGAGCGCATTCGGCAGTCGCTCGATATGCAGCGGGGACAGATCGGTTAAATGCTAACGGTGCCCCAATCTGTGGAGCATGCTGCGCCGCGACTCGCGGCCCCCCGGACAGAGTTCCTGCGTGCTCAAGTCGATCCCGCGCACGCTGCCGTCCGGCGAGCAATTCGTGGAGGGGACGGGAAGGCGAACCGGGCGCGACACTGCGGGAAGGTCAGGGGTCTCTTCCGGGACCGTCCACCACTCGTCGAACGTCGGCATCGGCTCGGTCGGCAAAGGCGAGAAAGGAAGCACATCGCCGAAAAGCTGTTCCAGCGGTTCCGTCTGCTTCGGGAGGTCGAGGTGGACGGGCTGGGTGCGGTGTTGCAGGGTCCCTTCGAATGCCAGAGAGACCGGCGTGTCCTCTGCAGGAAGATCCAGCGTGGCGTAGATCCGCGCGAAGCGGAAATCCCCGTCAGTGTTTGTATCCACCTTCAGGCGTGCCGTGAGGGCATGCGCATAGTAGTCGGCGCCCGTGGAGAGCACGGGCAGCATGTCCTCCCCCGAGAGCTGATCGGCCAGATCGGGATCGATGCTGTCTAAATTGTTGATGGAGGACGTGAGTGCCTCCGCCCACATTTCCGGATTGAAGGAGAGCAGGAAGGTGTTGCCCGTCTTGAATCGCGTGTGTTCCATCGTGAACAGGGTGTCCAGCACCAGGGCCAGCTCCTCTTTCCACTGGTCAGTGGTCAGAGAGAGGCCGCTTTCTTCATTGAGATCCGCAGTGGCATTGGCGAGATCAAGCGTGAACCAGCGGTTCTGATACGTCCTGATCCACGCCAGGAAGTCGGCGTCGTCGGATGACATGTCCTTTGCCCGGATCGAGACATTCGAAACGCGCACGTACAGCGTTTCGCGGTAGGCCATCATGTCCATCGATCCGGTGATGTCCCCTTCGTTCGTTTCGGCCGTCATATCCACGTGCAGCGAGGATTTGATCTCTTTGAGATGCACTCCTTCCGACAGGGACCGCACGTTCCCGAAGAACCGTACGAGGTCCGCTCCCTCTCCCACGCTGGCGTAGAACTTCCCCTCGAACTCCCGCGGCTTGCCGTCGTAGGCCAGTGAAGTGAGGACAGAGCTCGGGCGGATGAACGCCGCGAGCGCGATGAGCGGCACGGAAAACGCAACCGCGCATGCGGTGACGAAGAAAGATTTCTTCATGGGGAGAGAGGGAATTTTCCTTATTGTATGAGCGGACGCTCCGTCACTGCAAGGTGAGTTGTGGGCGGAGAATTTTCTCCGGCATCGTTTGCTTGCACTCATCCGTTGACGCGCATAATCTTCGCTTGTCATGACTGATGCGGCGAAGAAATTTTTGTTCGTCTCCTATGACGGCACCATCACCGATCTCGCGTGGACGGTGGCGCGCGAGGGTCATCACGTTCGCCTCTGTCTCGAGGCTCCCGGGTTCCAGGACGTGGGCAAAGGATTTGTCGATGTGATCACCGACTGGAAGAAGAGCGTGGATTGGGCGGATATCGTCGTTTTCGATCACATCGGAAAAGGAGAAGAAGCGCAGCAGATACGCAAGAAAGGCAAGCTCTGCATCGGCGGTACGCCCTATACGGATCGTCTGGAGAATGACCGAACGTTCGGCCAGGAGGAGCTCAAGCGCAACAAGGTGCGCATCATCCCGTACCAGGAATTCCGCTCCTTCGATGAGGGCATCAAGTACGTGCAGGAAAATCCGGGCCGGTATGTGATCAAGCCTTCGGGTGACGCGCAGAATTTGAAGCAGCTTCTGTTCGTCGGCAACGAGGACGACGGCAGCGATGTCATCCGGGTGCTCGGCGCCTACCGCGAGACGTGGAGCGACACGATCAGCGTGTTCCAGCTTCAGCGCCGCGTGACCGGAGTGGAAGTCGCAGCCGGCGCGTTCTTCAACGGGAAGAAATTCATGGAGCCCGTCTGCGTCAACTTCGAGCACAAGAAGCTCTTTCCCGGCGAGCTGGGCGTTTCGACCGGCGAGATGGGTACCAGCATGTTCTGGACGGCGCGCAGCCCCATCTTCGAATCCGTCCTTCGTCCTTTTGAGCAGCAGCTCGCGGAGGAGGGATACATCGGGTACATCGACGTGAATTGCATCGTGAACTCTAATGGCATCTACCCGCTCGAGTTCACCTGCCGCTTCGGATTCCCGTTTATCTGTCTGCAGGAAGAAGGGATCACTGAGCCGATGGGGGAGCTGCTCCTGCGCATGGCCACAGGCGAGGGGAACGGGATCAAAGTGAAGCGCGGCTATCAGGTGTGTGCGCTGATCGTGGTGCCTCCTTTTCCGTTCAATGATCCCAAGACATTCGAGTCCTTCTCCGAAGACGCCGTCGTGGTCTTCAAAAAGAAGATGACGGACGGTATCCACATCGGGGATTTGAAGCAGGAGAACGAAGAGTGGCTGATCACCGGTCAGGAGGGAGTGGCGCTGATCGTTTCTGGTTCCGGCACGACCATGCGCGACGCCCAGAAGCAGATGTACACGCGCATCCAGAACATCCTGATCTCGAATATGTACTACCGCACGGATATCGGGGACCGGTGGGTGGATGATTCGGACAAGCTCCGATCTTGGGAGTACTTATAATTCGTGATAATTACGAAGCCTCCGAGCGCAATGTAGTACGAAATGATCAAAGCTACACTCGCACGCTCAAAGTGGAGTGAGGCAAAGGGGATGCGCGCGCAGGATTCGGCGACCAGAATGATCCACTGCAGCACGGCCCATCCGGTAAACGCGATCAGTTGTCCCAATGGAAATACGAGGAAACTTGTCAGTGCGGCCAGCGCGCAGAGGAGCATGGCGAGAGGAATGGCCGGTGCCACGAGGATGTTACTGATCGGAGAAATGAGCGAGAGATTGCCGAAGAGCAGGATCCCCAGCGGCATGGCCGAGAGTTGGGCGGCGATCGTGGCCTCCAACGCTTCGCGCATACCCAGAACATTCGGCAGACGTGAAAGAAAGGGTTTGATCAGTGGTGAGAGCTCCGCAAGGCCGATCACGGCGGCAAAGGAGAGCTGAAAGCTGCCGTCATACCACAGGTGTTTGGGATTGATCATCAGCATGAAGAATGCCGTCCACAGAATGGCGAGACGCACGTCGGACCGCCGACCGATGGTGAGTGCGAAGAGGCCGAGAATGCCCATGATTGCGGCACGCACCACCGAGGCGCTGGCTCCCACGAAGACCGTGAAGGCGACGATTGCCACTGCGGCGGGAATGAGACGCCACTTAAGCGGCAGCCAGAAGAGCGCTCCGAGCACGATGGAGATGACGATGGTGATATTGAAACCCGAAATCGCCACGATGTGCGTGAGGCCGCTCCGCATGAAGCTCTCGCTCAGGTGCTTTGGAATCCCGCGGCGCGATCCCGTGAGCAGCCCTGCGGCGAGCGAGGCGTGCGGCTCGGGAAACAATCGATTCAGGCGTGTCTCGAAGTGCTGTTTCAGCCAGAAGAGCGCCCCGAACATGATATTCCCACGGTTTTTCCCGGTACTTTCGATATGACCGCGCATCATGACGGCGGTGATGCCGGAGATACTCAGGTAGCGGTCGTAGCGGAATTCTTTGACGGTGCCGGGCAGGGTCAGCTGGCCCCGCGCGGTCACTTCGTCGCCGTACGCTCTCTCGGGCCACCCCGTGGGATCGGTGATGAGCACGCGGCCGCTCACGGGTTTTGGGACGGCGCTTCCGCTCTGTGTGAGTGACCGGACATCCAGCGTGTAGCGGACGGAGGGTGGGCGGCGATCCGGCTCATCGGCGATTGTGCCCAGGAGCGTGACCGTCTGCCCGCGTGCGAACCAGGTCACCGTGGATGGCGATGGCCGGTGCGTCGTCCGCGCGACGGCGGCGAACGAGAGCGAGACACCGAGAAGGATCGCGCAGAAGTAGGTGCACATGGTTTGGGTTTCATCCGCCACCAATCCCACGATGGCGATACTCCCCAGCAGCACGAGGATGAGCCAGAGCTCGAAGGGATACGCGGCCCGCTGCCACCACTGCAGCAGGAATGTTGTAGTGAGGAAGAAGCCGAGGAACGTTGCTGCGAGACGGGAGGGTCTCATGCATCCTCATGCTCCGGCCATGCACGCGCGAGCGCGATCCATTCTTCGACGGAAAGTGTCTGGGGTCGCCTCGTCGGCTCTATGTGAAGCCCTGCAAGGCGTTCTAGACCCCCCTGGAACGCCCCCAGGGTGTTGCGCAGCATCTTGCGCTTCTGCCCGAAGGCGATTTTCGTGAGTTTGAAGAGCTGTTCGATGACTTCGGTGTCTGCCAGCGGTTGCTCAAAGCACTCGATGTGCAGAACGGCGGAGTCCACCTTGGGCGGTGGCAGGAATGAGTCGGGCGGTACGCGCGCAACGATCTTGGGTTTGCCAAAGAGCCCCACGAGGATCGTGAGCATACCGGCGTCTTTGGCATCGCAGATGCGTTCTGCCACTTCCCGCTGGATGAGGAGCGTGAGACCCACAGGCGTTTTTTTGGATTCGAGGAAGAGGTGTCTGAGCAGCGGGGAGGTGATGTGGTAGGGGATATTCGCGACCACTTTGTACGGGGTTTCCGGCATCGAAACGTGCAGGGCGTTGCCTTGGACGACAGAGAGCTGTGAGCTGTTGGCTGTTAGCTGTGAGCTTTCTTCGATGAACTTCCGGAGCAAAGGGATCATGCGTTCATCCAGCTCAATCGCCATCACGGAACCGGCAACTTTCAGGAGCTCCCGGGTGAGCACGCCGACGCCGGGTCCGATTTCCACGACAGTGTCCGTGCTTTGGATGTTCGCCGTTTCGACGATGCGTTCCAGAATGGAGGCATCCAGCAAAAAATGCTGGCCCAGATCGGTATTGAGCCTGAGGCCGTGATTCATACAGAATTGCCGAATCTCATCAGGGAGTGAAACCATGCGCGGCTGACATTGACAGTAACATGAATCGAAGTAAAGTGTGCCTGCACATGTCCGTTCAGACGTTTACCTTCGGCTTCTTCTCTTTCCCGTTTAGCGCGGGGCAGGAGCCGATGTGTCTGAACTAAATTCACGCAGACATTCGGAGCCTTCCCCAAGCGGCGGAGGGGTTTATTTCCGATTTCCTGTTTTCCAACATGTCTTCAACACTTGAGTCATCGCAAGTCCGTGTGCTGCCGGAGGGAGCACAGATCCACGCACTGGAAGAATTTTCTTTCTCCGACGAGGCGGCACGCCTGATCCATGATGACGCTCCCGGAACGGGCATCGTGTATCACGATGGCATCGATGGCATCTGGCGCGGAGTAAGCGAAGGGGGATACGGCGTGATACCTGTCGAGAATTCATCGGGCAATGTTGTCTGGGCGCATCTCGATCGTTTGCGCAGGGATGCCGTCCGCATCGTGGCAGAGGCGAATGTGAAAGTGCGCATGGTTGCGGGAGGAGTGGATGGCGCTCGCCTTGATCAGGCGACCGATGTGCATTCGCATCAGAAGGGACTGGACCAATGCCAGGCATTCATTGCGGGGCGGTTACCGGGCGGAGTGCGCCAACACGCTTCACCGAATACCGCTGCGGCAGCCAGAGAAGTCAGTCGGGTGGGGGATTCCCGGCATATTGCCCTGTCCTCTCCATTGGCGATACAGCAGTATGGTTTGCACGAACTTGCGCCGCATGCGGCCGATTTGCCGCCCGATGAAAACGTTACGCAATTTTTTCTCATTCATTCCAATCCTGAGAATCACCTTCCGTTCCCCGATGCTCTTCGGCATGTCGCCATCATCACGCCGGAAAATGAGCGCGGTGTTCTGAATCGCATTCTGCAAATCGTGGCGAATGCGCGGGTGGATCTGGCATCCCTCCATAGCCGGTCCATCGGTCCGAAACAGTATTGTTTCTACGTCGAGATGGAGCGGCAGGGGACAGCGACCGAGTTTGACCTGATGGCACAGATGCTGAAAGCCAACCCGAGCATTCAGGACATCAAATGGCTCGGCAGCTGGAACCGGCATTACGAGAACTAGTTTGACTTTCCTCTTTCCTGGTTTAATCTCTCCTCATCTCATGGCGCAGCGCCAATCCTACTTCTACGGCTTCTTCTTTACCCCCTATCTTGCGGGGAAGGAGCCGTATGATCTGAAATAATCTTCGTCGACATTCAGATGCATTCGAGCCTTCCCCCAGCGGAGGGCGTTTTTTTACTTTGATTTCCACTTTCTTCCATGAGTATCTCTGTTCTCCCCGAGGCACCCGACATCATACGTTCACGCGTGACTCCCAATGCTTCTCTTCCGCCCGATCAGCTCGGCCGGTACTCCGTCGGCGATCCCGCATTCATCCGTCAGGCGACTGCCACGCTCGTGCAGCGTTGCGTGCTCCGCGGCTGCGCGCTGCCGCAGCATGTTGTTTCCTCTCTGCAGCTTGTGAATGGTGATTGCAATGCCATCGGCATGGCCAATGCACTCCTCGCTATGACCGATCTTGAGCAGCGCCGGGCGGTGGTCTGCGACATCGTCCATGAAATTGTCCGTTTGAAGTAATGTATTTCTTCCCCATTTCCCCCTTTTTGTATGGCCACAGCAGAGTCTATGACAACGGCAGCAGAGCCCAAAAAGTCTCATTTGCAGGAGATGTCCGAGAGATTTGCCAAACGATGCACAAAAGGTAATGAGGCTCTCTCGCGGCATATTATGCAGGAGCTTTCAGTTGATGATCCGACCGATGCGGAAAAGGTACACCAGGCGCTTACGGCCCTCGAGGACCAGCAGCGCAACCGGGTCATGAGTATTCTCATGAATGCGGTCCAATACGGCGTATAGCCTGTATCTCTGCCCGATGGAATTGGAGAATTTTCTGGCGCTCGTCCGCCTCGCGCGCTACAGTAGCCTCACTTTGGCTCCTCAGGTGATTATCCCCGGCAGCAACTTCACTCCGCCGCGTGCGGGGGAGGTGCTGCCTGCGTAAACTTTTGAAGTTTGCGGGGGCGCCTGCCCCCAAGCCGCGATCCGGGTTTCCCCCGGGTTTTTTGTATTTCATTCTTCCCCTTCATACCATGGAAACTATCCGATCAAATAACGAAACATCCCAGACCTCCGAAGCGTCGCGGCGCGATCCCATTGAAGAATTTCAACGGGATATTCGCGCTCTTCTCGGAACAATCGGATTCCAAGACATCAAGTCTCTCGGCTCTTCGCGCCTTTCGCGTGATGGATTTGAATCCGAGGCCTGCACAGATGCCGAGTCGACAGCGGCGCATCTTCTGACGATTTATACTCAGGCGAAGCGCCGCAGAGGGAAAATACGCCATGTCGTTTGCAATGCCATCGCAGGCAAGTATAAGAAATCATTCCATCGTTGAAGATGATATGAGCCGGTTTCTTACGTGGGGGCTAGAGAAATAAGTGCCGTTCTCTCAGCCCCCACAGCCCTATCCTCCCTTAATTCAGAAGTCATGGGATCTGTGCTAGAATGTCTGCTCTTTCCTTCCCTCTGCATGCGCCGCATCTTCGCACTTCTTCTTCTCGCTCTCCCGCTTGCCGCGTTCGCCGCGTACGACACCGCGCACCTGCCGTACACCGATGCGCCGCAGGATCGTGTGACGGCCGTGGCGACGAGCTTCCTCACGCAGGAGGGGATACTGCAGGGATATTCGGACGGCACATTCCGGCCGGATCAGCCCGTGAACCGCGCGGAGTTCCTGAAGGTGGCCATGCGTGCGAGTACGGCAGAGGCTATTCCTCCGGCCGATACCGGCTGTTTCCCGGATATTGATCCTGCCGCGTGGTACGCGCCATTCGTCTGCGCGGCCAAGCGCGACGGCGTTGTCTCGGGTGATGCATTGGATGGCATTGCGGAGAGCGCCTGGAGATTCCACCCGGGTCGCACGGTGAATTATGCCGAAGCCGCGAAGATGCTCGTCCTCGTCTTCGATGTCCCGCAGATTCACATGCAGGCGGCTACATGGTACGAGCCGTTCCTCGCAGCCGCGTCTGCCGAGGGGATCGCACTTCCCGGCGTCGATCCTGCTCACGCCCTTACGCGCGGCGAAGTGGCGCAGCTCGTCGCTTCTTTCCTCGCTTACAGCCGCGGGGAGCTGCCGGAGCTTCGGTCTTCGCAGGAGGGACGGTCATTCTCCTGTGAACCCTACGTCTGTCCCGATGGAACCGTCATCCAGTCGTGCACCTCGGACGGTCATCCGATCAATTTCTTCGCGGACCCGTGTCTGACGCATCAGGCCAGTTCCTCTTCGGTCTCCTCGGCATCTTCGGCTTCCTCTTCTTCCTCTTCTTCCTCTTCTTCTTCCACCTCCTCCTTCGTCACTGATCCCGGTCCGGATTTTTCGCAGAAAGCCTCTTTCCTGCGGCTTGGCACCGTTTCGCCCGTTCTCGGCGCGGCAAAGATTTTCAATAACTCCGAGCCCTTCACGGTCGAAGACATCACCGTCACGTTCACCGGAGCGGTTCCTTCTGTCGATCAGGTGCGTCTGTATGCGACCGCCGACGGCAGGTATCTGGGCGGGGCCTCGCGCGATTCCACCGATCCCTCCTCCTTTACGCTGCACTCATCGTCCGGGCTCGTCTCCATGGCGCGCCGGGTCGAAACATCCGTATACGCACGTGCCATCACGCGCGGCTTCGATCAGGGCGGTGCGAGCGGGGAGGATATTCAAATCGATCACTTCTTCATCGAAGGTCGCGGTGACTGGAGCACGCGGCGCTACAACCAGACTTCCACCGATACGTTCCTGGCCTTCGAGACTGCGCGTTCTACGTTTGCAGTCATCACCAATGTCGGACCGGCGGAGGATGCGTTGGTGAGCGGGATCGGCCGCACCATCGGGCAGTGGAGGCTCGAGGGCGTCAGGGGCGACGGGCGGGCGGATCTGAAGGTGACGGATGTGACGTTCTCACTGGGAGTGAGCGGCGGCGTGATCCTTGCGAACGTCACGCTCGGTGCGGATGGGTCGACCGATCGTGCCAATTGCAGTGTTGCAGGCAGCAGCATCACCTGCGCGGCCATTCCCGAGGGGGTCGGAACCGTTTCGGGCGGCACGCGCATCTTAACACTCCGGGGCGATATCACCGTTCCATCCACTTCGCAGAGTGCGGGGCTGCAGGTTGCGATCTCGCCGGCGGGCTCCGTGAATTCCGCAGGGGCGCTCACCTGGACAGACGGCTCGACCAGCTTTACGTGGGTGCCGTTCGATGAATCACAGCTCCGGGGGACGTATTACCGGTTCTAGGCTTAGAGAATCTTCAACGGGGCGATCGAGAGCGCGAAGCTCTTCCGTACTCCCGAATCAAATGTGATGTCGGCCACGCCGCCGCGCACCGCTGCCACCGTTCCCTGGCCGAATTTGGGATGTTCGACGCGCGTGCCTTCCGTCATGGGTTCCTGCGAGGCATCGTCCAAAATCACATCCTGATTGAACTCCACTTTCAGGTGTTTCTCCTGATTGTAGGGCTCCACATGGCCTCCAGTAAGCGCTTCCTGCTGGCCGCGCTCCGCTGCCCAGGCGAAGGTGCTTAAGACCGAATCGCTGCGGCGTTCGATGACAGAGTCCGGCAGGTCATCCAGAAAACGACTGGGGGAATTTGCCTTGGTCTCGCCCCACAGCATGCGCGAGCGGGTGAAGAGGAGCGTGAGATTGGTCTTGGCCCGCGTCATGGCCACATACATCAACCGTCGCTCCTCCTCCAGCTGTTCGCGGTCATAGACGCTGGAGGCATGCGGAAAGATGCCCTCTTCGCACCCGGCAACCGTCACGTGCTCGAACTCGAGCCCCTTGCACAGGTGCACGGTCATCAGGGTCACGGCGTCATCTTTCAGCTCCGCGAGGCGATCGACCTCCGAGACTAAGGCGACTTCTTCGAGCAGGCTTGTGAGCGACAGGTGCGGCTCAAGATGGTCGTACTTGCGCATGACCGAGAGCAGCTCCTCCACGTTCTGCCAGCGTTCCTCGCCCTCCTCGGTGTCATCTTTGAGCCATTTCTCGAGACCGATTTTCTGCAGCAGCCGCACGGTCAGGTCCGCAACGGCGAGGTGGCGCATGTCGTCCTGCAGATCCGTGATGATCTTCACAAATTCCCGGATACGGTTTTTCGTGCCTTCATTCAGGTCCTCGATTTCATCCGCCCGTCCCAGCGATGCCCAGAGCGATGCATCGTTGACGCTGCTCCAGACGCGGATGCGTTCCAGGGTTGTCTCGCCCAGCTTGCGTGAGGGCACGTTGATGATGCGAAGCATCGAAACCGTATCCGCGGGATTCAGAATCACATGCAGGTAGGCGAGCACGTCCTTCACTTCCCTGCGCGCATAGAACTTCACGCCGCCCACGATGCGGTAGGGAATGCCCTGACGCATGCAGGCCTCCTCAAAGAGGCGCGATTGCGCGTTGGTGCGGTAGAGGATGACCTGATCGTTGAGCGGGATGCCTTCCGCTTTGAATTTCGTGATGCGCCGAAGCGCCTCTTCCGCCTCTTTGCGTTCGCTCTCCACTTCGTTGACGAGCACTTTCGGTCCTTCCTTCCGCTCGGACCACATCTTCTTCTTCGGGCGGTTGGGATTGGCTGCGATCACGGCATCCGCGGCCGAAAGGATCAATTGCGTCGAGCGGTAGTTCTGCTCCAGCTTGATTTCGGTTGCGTCCTTGTACTCCCGCTGGAATTCCAGGATGTTTCGGATATCCGCGCCGCGGAACGCGTAGATGGACTGGTCGGGATCGCCGATGACGCAGAGATTCCTGTACTTCTGCGCGAGCAGCGTCGTGAAGAGGTATTGCGCGTGGTTCGTATCCTGGTACTCATCGACGTTCAGGTACCGCCAGGTTTCCTGGTAGCGGTCGAGGACTTCGGGTACCTCGTGGAACAGGCGCACGACCTCGAGCATCAGGTCGTCGAAGTCCAGAGCATTGGCTGTGCGAAGAGCCTTCTCGTACGCGGCAAAAGCATGACAAATCGTCTCCATTCGCGGAGAAGTGGCGTCTTTCAGGGCTTCTTTGGGCGAGAGCGCTTCGCACTTGAAGCGCCCGATGGCAGAAAGCACTGCTCGGGGTTTTAATTCCGCCTCTTCCACCTTCATCTCACGCAACACTTGTTTCACCAGTCGTTCCTGATCGTCCTTATCGTAGATCACGAAGGAGCGGTCGCGTCCCAGCTTCTCGATGTCCTTGCGCAGTATCCGTGCGCAGATCGAATGAAAGGTTCCCATCACCGGCAGGCGCGCGCTCTTCGATCCCCATGCGGAAGGATCTTCGCCTTCCGTCAGGTGCAGCAGGTTCTCGATGCGCGCTTTCATTTCTTTCGCCGCTTTGTTGGTGAATGTGACCGCGAGGATCTGCCACGGCGGTACTCCCTGCGCGATCAGGGCGGCGATGCGATGCGTGAGTGCTTTCGTCTTGCCGCTGCCGGCTCCCGCCAGAATGAGGAGTGGACCAGAGGTGTGTTCTACGGCTTTGCGCTGCGGCTCATTGAGTGTGCCGAGGATGAGTTCGGATTTTTTTGCCGCGCGTGCCGGAGTGTCCGTTGCCTTCACTGAGGCATGGTATCAGAACCATTCGTTTTACTCTCAGAAAAAGCTCCCACTTGCATGGGTCTGCCATTCAGCTCTTGGGTGAGCAAATGGAGCATGTGCTTGCGCACCTCTTCGCTTCTGAGTTCGGCAATGCGCGTCGGCAGCCGAAGCGTTTTCTCACACTCGCGCACTGCGTCACGTGCGGTCACTGTTGTCATATTGTCTCCGTTTGAATGAAAAACCACCGATATGCCGTCGCCATGTTCTTCGGGAGGCTCGACGATTCTACGATGGCGCTCTGCGATACTCATGGGAGAGAAAGGAAGAAAGAGATAAAAAAATCCCCGCTTCTCTTGTGCGGGGTGCGAATAATTACATCAGCACACCCGCTACCTCTTCGGGGTATTGAGGATCTGCTTCATGGTGTAAGCAGTGGAGTGCGACATGACAATGCGAAGAGTACCCGTTCATTTTTGGATGTCAAACACCGCGATTTATCGGCTTCAAATGGACCTTTCTCGTGAGTACACAGAGATCGTCCTTTTACTCGAGAAGACCGAATGCTCTGGGGGTGCATTCACCGCGTTGCAATGACCGGATCAGTGCGTCCCGTACCGACTGCGTGCCGCCGCCGATGGCATTCGGTCGGATGATTTCAATGGCCTGACGGCCCGAAATTACTTCCGTGACGGTGATACGCGTTTTGCCGGAGCCATTGAGGGGCTGATATTCGATGCGGTAGCCGTCGGATTCTTCGGTGGTGCCGGTGCCATGTGGAGCGGTGTCCATGGGAGGAAGGGGAGGGGGAAATACAAAAAACCCCGCTTGCGCGAGGTGGGTCATCGACTTCAGCACGCTCGCGCTATCCCTGGGGGACGACGACGAGGACGAGGCTCAAGACGATGTGATGCTGTTGCATCTGCGACTATGGTAGGACGAATCCTATTGTGGTCAATGGATCCTGCAGGTTCTCATTCTTTCATCTTGGACTGTGGTTCCGTGAGTTCCAGGAGCTTTTGGCGCAGGAGTTCTGGATTGGCAACGAATGCCTTCTGATCGGCGGTTTTGAAGTTGAGCGCGCGCATCTTGCCTTTGCGGATGGCTACTTCCCGCGCCAGATCGGTATCGGTGTTCTGTGTCTTTTGAAGCGTATCGATCCCGTGCTGCATGAGCTGGTATTCGGCAAAGTTCCTAAGACTGATGTGGTAGTCGAATTGTGTGATGAGGTCGACAATCGCTTCTCGTTCCTGCGGATCCCATCCCTCAATCGTTTCGTAGCTTTCGATATGTTTGAGGCTGGCTAGGATGGGTGCCAGGGCTTCGGGTGAGACCACATAGAAGTGGAATCCGTCTTCGTAAAAATATGCCTTCCTGAGTTCACTGATGGCATTGGTGGGAACCACCAAGAAAATGCGCGGATAGATCCCTTCCTTGCCCTTCACCTTTGCAGCGGTCTTCTTCACCTGGTCATCAATGTAGACCTGCAGGTTTGTCGCTTTGGAGATCTTGGCATCGAAAATGACGTACTGTTCCAGGAATTCAATAAGGAAATCAGGCTTCAGGTTGCCGTGAAATCCCTCAGGCAGGTTGTTGTTATCGTAGCAGGTGAAAGCATGTTGCGGCTTCTTGCAGAGGTCGGTGAGCAGAGAGATGACGCTTATCTCATGTTCGGCCCATATGCGATCTCGTTCTTCTGTTTCCTTCTGTATTCGCTCTTCATCTTCATGCCGAATGCGTACCTTTTCATCTTCCAGCGATCTCTTCGCGCTATCGAGCTGTGTGAGTGCGAGCTGCTGATCTTTTTCACGTTGTTTCTGTGCCGCTTTATGTTCCGCGACTTGGGTCGACAGTTCCTCATTTTTCGCCTGCATCTTCATGTAGTCGGCGGACAGTTGCTTGCCTTTGCCTCTCAGCTCGTTGTTTTCGGATTTCATCTCATCAATCTTGTTTTTCAATTCGCCGATTTCTTCTTTGCGGCGATCAAGCTCGGCTTGGAGAAGGGGGTCTCCTTCGCCGCGTGCACGAAATGCCTTCCAGAGCACCACGGCAATGCCCATCAATGTTGCGGTGAGGAGAATATTGGTGAGAGTCATAATGGCATCCTAGCAGGGGCTTGCCCTGAGCGTAGTCGAAGGGTGAACGCTTGTCCACTTTCGAGGGCAGTCGCAGATATCCCTTCCACGACCGAATTGCTTGCTTTCAGCAAAATTCCGCTTAGAATTGGCTCCTGTCTGCGCTTCCCCGTTCAAGCGTTGCGTCGCCCGGGAGGCACGGCACCAAACTTTTTTTGCACGTTCCACCTCCTTCTATGTCGCTCAAGCGCACGATCAAGAAACGTCTCATCACCAAGCATCGCACACACGATACCGATACCGGGTCCGCCCCCGTGCAGGTCGCCATCCTCACCAAAGAGATCGACCTTCTGAGCAAGCATCTGGCCGAGCACAAGAAGGATTTCTCCGCACGCCGCGGACTTCTGGGTATGGTGGCGCAGCGCCGTAAGCTCCTCAATTACCTCAAGATGAACAAGCCCGAGGAGTACCAATTGGTGCTGGAGGCGCATGAGCTGAAGAAGTAGGGCGTAGGAGAAGGGTGTAGGGCGTAGGACATGGACGAGGTATACTTCCTTTTGATGAGTGTGCCGCCCAAGCATCTTCGGGATCTCTACGCGCTCTTTTCTTCCGTGCGCAGCAAAGTGGAGGCGGAGAAGCTCCTTGCCGACATTCTAACGCCACAGGAGCTCGCATCCGTTGCCGAACGCTGGCAGCTGATTCAAGAGCTTAACAAGGGGACGCCCCAGCGGGATATCGCGAAGAAGCTCAATCTGAGCATCAGCAAGATCACGCGGGGATCGAGGATGCTGCAGTATGGCAGCGGGGGATTTGGGATGTTTTTGGAGAAGATGAAGAAGAATCGGAAGTAATGATCTTTTTCCACCTTTGTCAGTGCGACAAAGAGGGGAACCGTTCCCTCGCCGAATGAGGGATGAATCATTTCTTTGTCAGGGGACTTAGGGAACCTTGTTCGGTTCCCTCAGCCCCCCGACACCCCCCTCACCCTCCTAACCCAAACTGGGAGGCAAACCTGCGGGTTTTCCTCCCCTCCGGTCCCTCCTTTCCAACCGGTTTTGTGCGTTGTTTTTGTGTGTTATTTGCTGTTTTGTTCTTTTCTTTGGAAAGGGATTGATCAGGGAAGAGCGGTGATGTACCGTTGTAACGGTACATGAGTATTGCAGACGTCGAACTCGGCCTTCCCCCCATGCCGCCTATGCCCTTTCCGGAGCAGATGGAGGTCCGGTATGGCGTGCCCATGACTGTGCAAGATCGTATCCGCTTTGAGATATTTCTGCTGGTCGGGCATGCAGGTGTCATGATGGATTATTCCTGCCGTTCGCAGGCGGATTTCGAGCTTCGGCGGGAGGGGCCGCGCACCATCAATGCGTTCATCCGCCAGGTCGATGATGTGCTGCAGAGCGCACACTGCGAACAGGAGTACGGCAGTCCCATCCCGCAGGAAGTGCGCGATGCGGTTGGGATGTACCTCTTCTCGCTCGATGACGGTGTCTCGCGCGATATCGATTTCCGTCAGGGTCCTGTCAGTATCTGCGGCCGGACAATCTGTGCTCCGGCGTGGCGACGCTCCGCGTAATGTGCGGAGCGCCCTGGGGATTTTGAAGTCCGTAGCGCGCCCCGCACGTATGTGTGAGGTGGCTTTCGCTTGCGAGAGTCAAAGCTGCGGATCTTTCATCCTATCGGTAAGGAACGAAACATGTGTCATCTCGAGGAAGAGCGGTATTGGCGCGAAGTGCGCCGGCTCCGTGAGGAACGCAGAAAGCTCCGTCGGCAGCGCAAGGCAGCGGGCCGGCTGCGGAGCAAGAAACTTTTGGAGCAGAGGAAGAGACAGCCTCAGTGGGGAGGGTGGTTGTTCGAATGATCCAACCTGAGAGGAGGTGTGCGATGTTGGCGGATGCCGAGACATTCGAGGCGGCACAGAAGCGACGTCAGGAAGTCCTCGTCTTTCTGTCCGGTCGTCTCACGCCTGAGCTGTATGCGAAGGTGGAGCGTCAGCTGCGTGCCTGCTACCTGATCAAGCACGCAACGGACGGTGAGCGGCACAGGACATTCCATGGGTACTAATGCCGGTCTGGAGGAACCCGCAGCCCTTGCCCCGAATCCATCGCGGTTCGGGGCTTTTTTACTATTGTTCATGAAAGAGGCTGGTATACTTGTGGTCGCTCTTTCCTTCCGCAGGTCCTCTTCCTCCTCTGTGTTGGGTTTACACTGGAGTGTGGTTCGGCATTGCTCACCACCTTCCCGCGTGAATCCACACACACAGCGGATCTGAGCTTGTTGGAAGGAGAGTCTCTCTCTTTCCCCCTTCTGGTATGCCTATTCTCTCCCGTTCCTCCTCTGCCAGCGTGCAGAAGGAATTCACCCTGATGCTCGGCGATCAGGAATTGAAGTTTAAAACCGGCCTGATCGGTACGCAGGCCAATGCCACCGTGCTCTGTCAGATGGGCGGTACCGTGGCCATGAGCAATGTCACCGTCAGTGCCAAACCCCGCGCGGGCGTCGACTTTCTGCCGCTGCAGGTCGTGTTTCAGGAGAAGTACTACGCCGGCGGGCGCATCGGCGGCGGCCGCTTCCGCAAGCGCGAAGGCCGCCCGGCCGACCAGTTCGTTCTGCTCGGGCGCGTGGTGGACCGCGGACTTCGTCCGATGCTCCCCAAGCACATCAGGAACGACATCCAGGTGTTCTGCACGGTGCTCTCGTACGACAACGAGCAGGAGTACGACGTCGCTGCCGCGAACGCGGCGAACCTGGCCGTGGCGCTCTCCGATTGTCCGGCATCCGGCCCGCTCGGCACGGTGCGCGTAGGACTCATCGGCGGCGAGCTTGTTCTGAATCCGACACGAGAAGCACGCACGAAGAGCGATTTGGATATGTTCGTCACGGCAACAACGGAGCGAGTCGTGATGATCGAGGCCGGAGCCAATCAGGTGCCAGAGGCCGAGATTCTCAAGGCCATCCAGTTCGGCAAGAAGTGGGCGCAGAAGATTGCCGCGTTCTTCGCCGATCTCGAGAAGAAGGAAGGCAAGAAGAAATTCGAAGTGGCGCCGCCGTACGAGCACAAAGAGGCCTATGCCTTCCTGAAGGAGTGGGCGCTTTCCACAGTCACCAAGGCCATCAAGGATCCGCTGAAGAAGCTCGATCGCCGCGCGATCTTCACCAAGTTCATGGAGGACTCCGCCAAGAAATTGGAGGAGAAATTCGGTGCTGCAGGCGAGAAGGAGGAGCTGATCGAGCTCTACGCGCACGCATCCGAAATCATGGACAAGATCATCAAGGGCGAAGTGCGCCGCCTGATCCTCGACGAGGGGATCCGCATGAGCAGCCGCAAAGTGAACGAAATCCGCCCGATCACGGTCACCCTGGATCCGCTGCCGAATTTCGTGCACGGTTCCGCGCTCTTCCAGCGCGGCGAGACGCAGGGCCTCACCACGACCACGCTGGGCGCGCCCGGCGACAAGCAGATCGTCGAGGGCATGGAGGGCGAGCGCAAGATGCGCTACATGCATCACTACAACTTCCCGCCGTTCTCGGTGGGTGAAACGAGCAATCGTCTGATGGTGGGCAACCGCGAGATCGGCCACGGCAGTCTGGCGCAGAGGGCGCTCGAGCCGGTGCTCCCGACGGAAGAAAACTTCCCCTACACCATCCGCACGGTCACCGAGATTCTGGAATCGAACGGTTCCTCCTCCATGGCGGCCACCTGCGGTTCCACATTGGCGCTGATGGCGGCCGGCGTGCCGATCTCGGCTCCCGTGGCCGGTATCGCGCTCGGGCTCATCTCTGACGAAGAGAAAGGCAAGTACGTGATCCTCTCCGATCTGCAGGATGAAGAGGACTTCGGCGGCGACATGGATTTCAAAGTCGGCGGCACCGAAAAGGGCATTACGGCCATCCAGATGGATATCAAGATCAAGGGCCTGCCGGACAGCGTATTCGAAGAGGCCATTGCGCGTAGTCGCGAAGGGCGCCTGGAGATCATGAAGGTCATGACGACCGCCATCGCAGAGCCCAGAAAGGAGCTCTCGCCCCACGCACCGCGCATCGAGGTGATCCAGATCAATCCGGAAGATATCCGCCTTGTCATCGGCAAGGGCGGGGAAATGATCCAGAAGATCACCGGCGAACTGGGGGTCGAGATCGACATCGAGGACAGCGGCCTCATCTTCGTCACGGCACTCAACGGCGATGCCATGCAGAAGGCCAAGGAGTGGATTCAGGGGATCGTGGCCAAGCCGGAGGTCGGCAAGGTCTACGACTGCAAGGTGGTGCGCATCATCGACGGTGTCGGAGCCATCGTGGAATTCCTGCGCGGCAAAGATGCCATGATTCACATTTCAGAGCTCCAGTGGCAGCGCACCGAGAAGGTGGAGGATGTCTTGAAGATGGGCGACGAGGTGAAGGCGAAATGCGTGGAGTTCGATGCCGTCGAAGGCAAGACGCGCATGTCCTTAAAGCAGATGACCGAGCCGCCCGAGGGGTTCAGTGCCGCTCCTCCCCGCAGCTTCGGCGGCGGACCGCGACGCGGAGGATTCGGAGGAGGGGACAGACGGGGGCCACCCAGACGATGATTTTCGGGTAGTGAGTCTACAAAATGTCATGGTGAGCGTAGTCGAACCATGACATTTTTAAAGTATGTCGCCCTTCGACTACGCTCAGGGTGACATGCATATTTGCTCAGTTCATTTCCCTATTGCGCCCCTCATCCGGTTCGCTGCACGCTCCCGCAGCCTGAGGATCTCTTCAAACGATTCGTGTCTGGTATAGGGGGAGCGCTCGCGCCAGAGCGCCATGACCTTCGTAACGACGTGCAGGAGTGCTGTGAGCTCCTTTGTCGTTTCTTTCTGCGCCATCCAGTCGATGCCGGCGAGACTCATTTCGTCAATGAGCTGGTTTAAGCGGTGGAGCGTACGGTGTACCGCTTCCTGCAGCAATTGCTCGCGGCGTTCATCCAGGGTGTAGAGTCCGATTTCCTCCGGGCTGTAGAACTCGGGAATTTCGAGGAGGAGGCTCTGCCCCTGCTTGAATGCGGTGGCGAGATCTTCCCAATCCTCCGGCGTGAGCAGTTCGCGTTGCTCCACCCTTGCGATCAGGCGGTCGAAATCCTTGCGGATGATGAAGAGTCCCTCCCGCGTGTTGTGGAACACGTCTTCGTAGGTGAGCTTGTGCATCTGCCGCACAGCCAGTTCCTGTTGCTGGCTGACGAGCTTGGTGACGAAGACCGCGAGGAGAAAGAACCCCACGATGCTCTGGACCGAGGCGAGGATTTTCGACAGGCCCATCGGCACGATGTCGCCGTACCCCGTGGTCGTGGAGGTGATGATGCTGTAGTAGAGGCTGTTGCCGATCAGGCGAAGGGGTTCCAAGTTGAGAAGTCCCTGCGGGGCATGCGCCGGCGCGAAGATGGCAAGCAGTGCGTAGGCAGCTGCGAAGAGCGCTGCCAGCGTGAACCACAGCGTGAAGAGTGCAGTGTAGGGGAGAGTGACAATCTTCTCCGCCAGACGCTGGTGCAGGTGGGGCCGTCCATTGCCGGAAGAGTTTTGTCCCATTTCCTTCTATTGTAGCAGAATTTCCCCAATTGTGGCAGTTCTTCGTTGTGTGCACAAATCACTGTTTTGGGGTATAATAATAGTGTCTTCCTCAACACACATGAATACATCTCTGTGGTCTCTGCGTATGCGATGGCTGGTGCTTGGGCTTTCGTGCGTCATGGTGGGCGGGGTCGCTGTTGCTTTTGAGCGCACGCAGGCCGCCCGGACCTATGTTTTTCCTTTCTGCCCTTCTTCGGAGTGCGGTGACAATATCATCTGCTCCCCATTTGAAAAATGCGACGACGGCAATACTCGCAGTGGAGACGGATGCTCTGCAAATTGCAGAACCATTGAGAATCATTACTGCGGCGATGGTCGCACGGATAGCGGCGAATCCTGCGATGACGGCAACCGTCGCAGCAATGACGGCTGCTCCTCGACATGCCGTACGGAAGCGCGTCCCCGCTGCGGAGATGGCACCGTGCAAACCGGCGAGCAGTGCGACGATGGCAATCAGCGCGGAGGGGACGGGTGTTCGGCGCGCTGCCGGACCGAAGTCTGTGGCAACGGAACAGTGGAAGGCTCAGAGCAGTGCGACCCGCCCGATACGACCAACGGTCGGGCGGGCGACGGCAATACGGCCAGCAATGACGGCTGCTCCGCCTCTTGCCGGCGCGAGAATTTGTGTGGCAATCGTCGGATCGACGGTGCGGAACAGTGTGATGACGGCAATCGCGTCTCGGGAGACGGTTGCTCCGCTTACTGCGTTCGGGAGTATTGCGGCAACGGCATCCGCGATCCCCGGGAGCAGTGTGATGACGGGAATCGTGTTTCGTGGGACGGTTGCTCCTCACAGTGCATCACCGAGTCATCCGGTCGCGAAACCGGTGGCGGGCTTTCGCGGTGAGCTAAGCTTTTGCATCAGGCTTGTTGCCTTCTGCTGAGGGGGGTGTCGATGGTTCCTTCTTTGTGTCGGGCTTCACTTCGGGTGCGGTTTTTGCAGGTTTCTTCCCGGGTGGGGATTTTTTTCGGCTGTCCGTCACGAAAAACCCCGTGCCCTTGAAGTGGATGGCGGGGGGCGTGATCAGTTTCTCGGTCTTCTTGTGTCTGCATTTCGGGCAGAGCGGGCGCGAGGCGCTCCCGAATGGGAGGATCGCTTCAAAATGGTGGGAACACTTCGGGCAGCGGAAGTCGTAGGTGGGCATGTCGGGCGTATCGTATCACTGATTTCCACTGAGGTTCTTAAAGATCTTCCAGCCGACCCATACGGCGACCGCCGCAACCCCGAGGGTTACGAGGGCGTGCGTGTTGAAACCGGCTTCGGCCGCAATGGGTGCTTCACTGAGGGATTCCATATTAAGCGGCAGTTTGAAGTGTTGAGGAAACCTGGCGCCTCGTGTGCCCCACAATGGCAGCTCCGGCATCGAGGAACGGATCCGTGAGCAGATCACCGGCATCGAAAACACCTTTGATCACGTTCCCTCCCGCACGCAACGGATGGAAGGTGATCAGATTTTTTCCCGCTTCGAACGTATTTCCGAGAAGGGACCAAACATCCCGGCGCGTGTAGGCCAGAGGGCCTTCGCCCAGTGGGTCTGCCTGACGGCTGCTGAGCGCCGCCCCGACGAGGGCGTTCGGGCCCTTGAGGATGACGGCTGCTGGAGCCATGACCACAGATCCTGCCGTAGCGATGGGATCATCGGTGCGGACGTGAAATTCATTCAGATCCTTGCCGAATTGTTTGAGGTCTCCTTTATGAAGAAGCCGCTGCTCAGCCGATGTATGGAGGAAGCGACGCATCATGGAAGGTGCAGTATAGCACGCATTGGCGTCCTCAGATTTCCTTTTGTACATTTTTTCCCACGCAGCACTCCCCCGCATTCTCGGGGTCGGGTGCGGGGTTTCATGTCGGATTGCCTCTGCATGTTGAATTTTACGAATGACTCCGCGTGTTGTAGATATGATGAGTTTCGAGCATTTCACTTGCATTTGTTTTTCCGGTTCTGTATAAATTTGCCGCTTTCGATCCTTTTGGGACGACTGTATTGTTCTTTCCACCTTCGAATGACCGCTCCACTACTGGACGGTCATTTTTTTGTTCCAATGAATTCGGTAGCGAATTGCAGTACATAAAAGTTGGAGGTGCACGAGCCGAAGCAAGTGCACCCCCGTAAGACCAAGGAATCGAACCAGACAGACGACCGAACGGCCGAAGGTGCTTCAGGGTGAACCCCGGAGCACCTGAACTCAGAACGGTGGCATCGAAGCCTCCATGTGAGAACAGACTAGATTCGGAATCGCTTGGGCACGCGCACTTTAAACATCTATTTCGGTTGGTCAAGTATTGTTTCCGTCTTTTTGGGTACTCCTGTTTTATTTAGACCGGCATCCCACAAGGTGTGGAATGCCGGTCTTTCTCGTCGTAGTCACTCACTCTCGAGGCTCATGCCGACTTGGCTAGAGCCGCAGGGCCGACCTCGTCTTCTTCTTGGCAGCCTTCTTCATCGCCTTGGTGCTGGCCGTCTTGAAGTCTGAGAGGCCGGGAAAACAGAAACCGCTCATGGGACGCTCCTTCCTTGCCTGCGAGGGCAAGGTTCTAGAGGAACCAGTAGTGACCGGGAGTCAGATTTGCTCTGAGCTCCCAAGGAACAACGAGTAGCAGGACCACGAGGATCCCACTGAGTGGCGTTATAGGTTTGAGGACATTTTTTGTCAACGGTCCTGACGCTTCTTGTAGTACACTCTGGGCCAATGCTCCCCAAGGCATACGATCCAAAGGCCTGCGAAGATCGCATCTACCAGATGTGGGAGGAGAGTGGGGCTTTCAAGGCCGATGCCAAGAGTAAGAAAGAGCCCTTCGTGATCAGCATGCCGCCGCCAAACGCCACGGGGCAGCTGCATCTGGGCCACGCCGTGATGCTGGCGCTGGAGGATATCTTCACGCGGTTTGCGCGCATGCAGGGCAAGGAAGCGCTGTGGCTCCCTGGCACGGACCACGCGGCCATCGCGACCGAGAGCGTGGTCATCAAGAAGATTCAGAAGGAGGAGAAGATCAAGGATCCCCGCGCACACTACGGCCGTGAGAAGCTGGTCGAAAAGATCGCAGAGTTTGTCCAAGCGAGCCGGGCAACGATTCGCTCGCAGGTGCGCAAGATGGGCGCCAGCTGCGACTGGAGCCGCGAGCGCTACACGCTGGATGCTTCGCTCAACCGGTGCGTCAACGAAGTCTTCAAAAAGATGTACGGCGATGGGCTGATCTACCGCGGCCAGCGCATCGTGAGTTGGGATCCCAAGATGCAGACGACCGTCTCGGATGACGAGATCGAGCATGTGGAGGAAAAGGCACCTTTCTACACGTTTCAGTATGGCCCGTTCCAGATCAGTACGGCCCGGCCCGAGACCAAGTTCGGCGACAAGTATGTGGTGATGCATCCGGATGACGAGCGGTACAAGCAGTACAAGGACGGCGATACCTTCACCGCGGAGTGGATCAACGGCCCCGTGCAGGCGACGGTCATCAAGGACAGCGATGCCATCGATCCCGCTTTCGGCACGGGCTGCATGACCATCACGCCGTGGCACGACATGACGGACTTCGAGCTGGCCGAGCGCAGAAAGCTTCCGCGGGAGCAGATCATCGACTTCACCGGCCGGCTGATGCCGGTTGCCGGGGAGTTCGCCGGCATGCCGATCGAGGAAGCGCGGCCGAAGGTCGTCGAGAAGCTGAAAGAGAAGGGGCTCCTCGTGAAAGTGGATGAGAACTACGTGCACCGCATCGCCGTGAGCTACCGCGGCAAGGGCGTCGTGGAGCCGCAAATCAAGGAGCAGTGGTTCATCGATGTCAATAAGCCGGTCGTCGAGTGGAAGAAGAAAAAGATGAGCTTGAAGCAGGTGATGCAGGATGTCATCCGTAGTAAAGACATCCGGATCATTCCCGAGCGGTTCGAGAAGATCTACTTCCACTGGATCGACAACCTGCGTGACTGGTGCGTCAGCCGCCAGATCTGGTGGGGACACCGGATTCCGGTGTGGTACAAGGGCGAAGAGAAGCGCGTGGGTGCGGTTTCTCCGGGGCCAGGCTGGATGCAGGATCCCGACACGCTGGATACGTGGTTCAGCTCGGGTCTTTGGACGTGGTCCACGCTCATTGATCCCACGCTGGCGACGGATACATCCCTATCGCTCCAGGATCTGCTGGATCGCAGCCCCGATTTCCAGAAATTCCATCCGACGACCGTGATGGAGACGGGCTATGACATCCTGTTCTTCTGGGTGGCGCGCATGATCCTGATGACGACGTACGCTACGGGCCAGATTCCGTTCAAACATGTGTACCTGCACGGGCTTGTGCGCACCAGAGACGGCAAGAAGATGAGCAAATCCGATCCCTCTACATGCATCGATCCTTTGGAGATCATTCCGAAATACGGTGCGGATGCCCTCAGGCTTTCCATGATCGTCGGGCAGAGCCCGGGCAATGACTTCAGGCTTTACGAAGAGAAGATCGCCGGGTACCGCAATTTCATCAACAAGCTCTGGAATGCGTCGCGATTCGTGCTCATGCAGTGCGAGAAGGCGGGAGTTGATCCGAAGGGCGTAGGGGATGGGGCGGGTGTAGGGAGTCTTTCCGTTGCCGATCGCGCACTTCTCTCTTCATTGCAGAGCTTGATCGATGATGCCACGCAGGGACTCAAAGAGTACCGTTTGAGCGAGACGGGAGAGCGGCTCTACAGCTTCGTGTGGGACTATTTCTGCGATTGGTATCTGGAGCTCAGCAAGGGCGAGAGCAACCCCGCCGTGCTTGTTCATGCTCTACGCACGATCGTCCACCTTCTGCACCCCTACTGTCCCTTCGTGACGGAGGAGTTGTGGGCTTCTATCGGACCAAAAGGGAGTGGACCGCTCATCCGGGAGCCGTGGCCGACGCCTGAGAAGAAATCCATAGACCGTGATGCAGAGGCGCAACTGCAGCTGCTCATCGATATCATCACTGCCGTTCGCAGTCTGCGTGCTGAGTACGGAGTCACTCCCGAGGCAAAAATCCCCTCAACCGTGCACGCGGTGCGCTCCGGCGAGTTCCTCGTCCAGCATCAGGCGCATGTGTTGCGCCTTGCGAACGTGAGCGAGCTTACGGTCGTCTCGAAGGCCCCCGCCCCTCGTCATGGAGTGGTGAGTGCGTTCCTGAAGGGCGTCGATATCCAACTCTTGCTCGAGGGGGTCGTGGATCTTACGAAAGTGAAGGAGAATCTGGAGGCCGAACGCGCGCAGCTGCAGAAGTTCCTCGCAGGCGTACAGGCCAAGCTTGGTAACGAGCAGTTCGTTGCCCGCGCTAAGCCGGAAGTCATCGAAACGGAGAAGCAGAAATTAGCCGATGGAGAGGCGAAGCTGAAGAAGATCGAGGAGCGGTTGAAGGCGTTTGCCTAAGCCATTTTTAAGATACTGAACCGATGTGTCCGAAGGCATTCGGCAGAGAGGACCGGCGCGGTTTTTTCTGCAATCCCGTAGCCCGCATGATGCTTTCGCGGCCGAAGCGCGTGCGGATTTGGTCCAGCGTCGTCTGGATGTTTTCATCGCGATGCACATGCGTCGGTGCTGAGAAGAGCGAGTACTGCGCGGGTCCCGCAGGCAAGAGGTCACAGAGTGCCAGACCCGCCTGCGTAGCGCCCTGCGCGTGTTTCCACAGCCGCGTGAAACAGTGCCGCACGTAGGGGAGGAGGGCATCCTCCGTATCCATAGGCCGCTGCAGACGCGTGTTCTCGCCGGCGAAATGGAATGCTTCATCGCGGATCCATAGTGTGATCCGTCGGCAGGCGAGGCCCTGCCCGCGCATTCGCAGGGTGCAGATGCTCAGGTGCCGCAGGATGAGGGCGAAGACTTCCGACTCATCGAACGTGCAGCGAAAACTCCTCCCGCGGGACACGGACTTGGGTGGAGCGTGTTCGGCGACCACCGCGGTCACCGGAATGCCTCTGAGTTCATCCTGCAGGTCCCTGCCGGGCCGCCCGAAGAGGTGGACGACCGTATTTTGCTCTGCGACAGTGAAATCCCATGCCGTTTGCCAATCCAGAGAGGCTGCGTGGACCTGCCGGGCGCGCCCGATGCCCGGAATGGATGCTACAGGCCTGTCTTTTAGAAATGTCTCGATGAGAATACTGGCAGGGTGAGGGTGTAGGGAGTGGGGCGTAGGCGAAACAATGGTGATTCCGGCGGGTTTGCGGTACTCGCTCGCCATCTTCGCGAGCAGTTTGGTGGGCGCGATCCCCACAGACATGCCGATCCCCACAGATTGCGAGATCGTCTGCTGCAGTTTCCGTGCCCATGTTCCGGGATCATGCGGTATTCCGCCGACGAGCTCCCGCAGATCGAGGTACCACTCATCCACCGACATCTGCTCCACGGCGGGGGTGAGAGAGCGGAGGATCGTTTCGATCTGCTCCGAAGCTCTGCAGGCTTCGGTGAAATCCGAAAGAAGCGCGATGGCGTCCGGACAGAGTGCTTTTGCATCATTCAGACGCATGCCGGTTCGCACGCCTTTTGCCTTCGCCGGGTAGCTTGCGGCGATCACGATGCCTCCTCCGGCCCCGAGGGCGAGCAAAGGCAAGCCTTTGAGACGCGGATCTTTCCGTTCCAGAACGGACGCAAAGAACGCATCGGCATCGACATGACAGAACAAGGGGTCAGGGACAAGTATTCAGTATTAAGGGATGCGAGCTCTCACATACTTGAGCAGTCCGTTGATCAATTTGCTCACCACGATTGTTTGCTGCTCAATTTTTAAGAACTCCTCCGACTTCAGGTAGCTGACATCTCTTGCGATGAGTATTTGGTTTTGGACTTCGGTAAGCGAAGAGAGCGCTGTGGTATAGAAATTTGCCTTGTCTCTTGGAGAGTGACGTGAGAAGCCTTCTGCAATGTTTGAGGAAATTGATACGGCAGCCCGTCGTAATTGTGACGTTAGTCCGAACTGTTCGCTTCTGGGGAATTGCTCAGTCACTCTGTAGATCAAGAGCACCAACACATGAGCTTCTTTCCAAGCCTGTAAATCGACAAAAGATTGAATGGTCGTCATACAAAGTTGTGGAATCCCTTACCCCGTAATACTTTTCCCTTAATACTTTCTCATTACGCCGCGGACAACGCCTGCTACTTGCAAATCCTCCACGGCGTACATGTCGGGGTAAGCGGAGTTCTCGGCCTGCAGGTAGAACTTCCCTTTATCTTTCTTGAGACGTTTTAAGGTGAATTCCCCGTCCAGGATCCCCACGACGATATCATTCACTTTTGGCTCCCTGCCGCGTTCCACGATCACGATGTCGCCCTCCTGAATGCCGGCATTGATCATACTGTCGCCTTTCACGCGGAGCAGGAACGTCTTGGCACGATCACGGACGAGGAAATCCTCGACGGTGATCTGTTCTTCCGCCTGTTCTTCCGCCGCGGTGGCGAAACCGGCCGCGATGGGACCGAAGAGCGGCAGGACCATGGGCTGCGGGCGTTCGTGGCCTTCGTGCATTTCGAGAATCTTGATGCGGCCCTTCGGATCCTTCTCCAGCTGCTTCTCGCGGAGGAGCGCATTCACCACTTTGGCGATGGCGTTCTTCGAGCGCACGCCGAACGCGAGCGCGAGATCGGCAAGAGAGGGGGAGTACCCGCGTTTCGTCTGAAATTCGCGGATGTAGTTGAGGACGGTGCGCTGATGGGGGGTGAGCGTCATGATCCGGTGGGGAACGAACGTACACCATGATAGGTGTACGAATGTCTTCGGTCAAGAGCATGTGTTTTTCGCGGAGGAGGAGGGAACCTTGTTCGGTTCCCTACCCCCTCCGCACCTCCCTTACCCTCCTAACAGTAAACCGCATCACTATCACAAGTCTTTCTTGTGAGCAGCTTTCTCGTGCTCAACGGACGTATGTGTCTTTGTTTTGTTTCGGTAGGTGTTTTTGTTGGTACCATGGTTCCATGCTCCGCGAGCTCCATGCAGCCGATCGGCAGGCGATCCTCGGTCTTGCGTACCAGAGGGAGCGGGAGAATCTGTTTCTGATAGGGAATGCGGAATCTGCCGCGGCGTTTTCCGAGAACCGTTTCTTCGGCGCATTCGAGGGAACTACCCTGCGCGCGGTGGCTGCGTGGTTCGGGCGCTTCGGCTCGTTCGTGGCTGCGGGCGGGGAAGCAGACATTCCTGCCGTTGTGGATGCTGCGCTTGCCGCGAAGGTGCGTATCGAAGCCGTTCCCATGGTGCAGCCGCTGGCTTCGCTGGTGGTAGAGCAGCTGCGCCGCCACGGACTCATCCCCCGGCCGGAACATCAATCGCTGTTTCTGGAGCTTTCGCGCCGGGCATTTCGTCCGCAGGGATCTGCGGCGCGGCCTGCGCGGGAGGAAGATCGCGATGCGCTTGTGCTCCTGCAGCGGGTTCTGCACGAAAGATCCGGTGATGCCCCCATCACGGAACAGGAGCGTGGCAGGATCATGATCGAATACGCGGTTGTTGCGGAAGCAGACGGACGGGTCGTTTCAACGGCTACGGCAGGTGTGCGTTCGCGCCGCTTCGCGCAGGCGGTCGGGGTCATTACCGATGCGCGATTCAGGCGTCGGGGTTACGGGGCGGGATGCATGAGTGCTCTCTGTGAACGGTGCTTCGCAGAAGGAAAAGAGGCCGTTTTGCTCTTCACGGAGGCCAATAATCTGGCCGCGCAGGCCCTCTACGCGAAGCTGGGCTTTACGGTCATCGGGGATTTTCTGCTCGCGGAGTATCAATTGTAGGCGCTTTTCCAGAATCCAGAGCAGCACCCCTTCGCGGGTGCGACTCACACGGGTATCTCTTTCCACACGGAAATCATCTGGAAAAGGTACACCACTGCTGCCAGCCCTCCCACGATTGCTGTAAAGAATATAGCGGTATTCAGGCTGTAGAGATCGGCGAGGTACCCGATGAATGGCGATGCGATGCCGAAGAACAGCTTCTCCGCAAACCCGTTCAGAGAGAGAACCGTTGCACGTGTTTCCGTTGTGGTCATCTTGCTTACGAGATCGGTAACAAGGGGTCGGATTGCGCCGTAGGATGCTCTTCCGAGGAGAAGAATGGCGATCCCGATCATGCCGTGGACGGCGCTTAGCCAAAAGAAACACAGAACAACGACGGCGACGATCCCCATGTACAGGAGGCGATCATCCATTCTGTGCATCAGCCGTGATGTGATTTGGGAGACGAGAATACCGAGGAGGAGCGCGATGGCATTCGGCACACCGAAGAAACGCAGTGGAAAGTGCACCATCTGCTGGAATGTCTGCGTAAACCACACCATGGCAAATGTCATCGCGGAAAGCGTGCTGCTCAGGATGATCACCGTTCGCAGTGGAACATTGGACAGTGCTTTTCCTGCAATGCGAAACATGGTCTTCAGATGCTGTGTTTCTCGCAGACGATGTCTGATTGGTTCTCGGAGGGTGAGGGCGACGAAGAACGCTCCGATCATGAAGGGGAGCGTGAGCCAGGCGACGGCGCGCAGGCCCAAGAGCGCCGCAAGCGTGCCCGCGATCAGGCTCATGGTCATTTGGCTTCCCCACGAGAACACCATCAGGTTGCCGATCATCACGCGGTAGTTCGTTTCACCTGATCCGTTCGCAAGGCTCTCGTACATTAGCGCTTCAATTGTTCCCGATTGAAAGGCTGACCAAACAGCCAACAGCGCTTCAGCGAGAAGAAATTGCCAGAAGGCAGTCCCGATCGCGAAGAGAAACATGCCGATGATCGATGCAAGGGCAGCCACGATGAGCGTATTCTTCCTCCCCCATTGATCCGAGAGGTAGCCGGAGGGAATCTGCAGCAGAAGGAACATGATGGAATGTGTTCCCTGCAAGAGGAAGAATTGCTGCGTTGTGATTCCGTTTGCTTGCAGGAATGGGAACAGGACACCGACGATGAGCAAAGATTCCTGTAAGCCATTCATGAGGTAGAGCTTCCAGATATTCGCTCGGAGCAGGTGCTTTCTTTGTGCTTCCACATGTGCAGAATACCACAGAAGCGGCCGTTCCTGGCCGCGGTTTTCGTCATTCGATCTTCGCCCTT
>JAUSKD010000004.1 GCA_030647195.1 Candidatus Peribacter sp.
CTGAGGGATGCCTACATCCGCTCCAGCGGTTCGGTGCAGGATCAGGGTCATCCCCGAAACGTCCTCGTGCTCGAGATGCCGGTGACGGAGGTCGGCGAGATGGGCCGCCTGACGATCCCGGTGACCGGCAAGGGCCGCGCGCTCCTGTTCAGCGGAGGCAAAGTGCAGGAGGGGATGTGGCGCAAGAAAGACCTGATGAGCACCTTTGTCTTCGAAACGGAGGACGGCTCACCGCTCCTCTTCGCTCCCGGACAGACGTGGGTGACATCCCTTCCCGGGCTGGATCGGGTGAAGTGGGAGTGACAATTTCGTGGAAGGGCAACCCTTGGTTTCCCTCCCACGAACCCACCCTTCCTTAAGAGGTTTGTCCTCCAGCGCTGGGGCCCGGCGGAGCCACCCAGCGCTTCGGACAGCTTTTTTTCTAAACGAATCTCTTTCGGCTTCACTTTTTAATCCTCATCTTCGTTTTGCCGATCTTCATCTCTTTGTAGCGCTTCATCCGCCTTCGCCTCGCTGTGCCCGGCTACGGCGGGATTCCGCTTTGTTTTTGTTATGCGGATACTTCCTTTGCTTTCCTAGCGTTTGCTTTGCCGCTCCATCGTTCCTTGTAGCGCTTCAGCTGGGGTTCCAGCTTTTCGATGCAGCGGTCCAGCGCCTCGATCATGTCCTGCTTTCTCGATTCCGCGCGCAACACTTTTTCGGGCAGCTCCACGGTGATCATCACCATGATCTGATCACGCTCCTTCTTCGTCACCTGGCGTTCCACCTCGACCCGGATGGCCGATGCCGCATCCTTCACACGCTTGCAGTAGGTGGCGATCTTGCCGATCTTGCGCGCCACGGTGGGCAGTTCTCTGCCGGTGAAGCTGAAGTTCTTCTCGAAGTGCTGGATGTTCATACGAAGGGGTAGGAATAGGGGGTACCCCACTTCGCTCCTTGCGGAGCTTCGCGGGGCAAGGGGTGTAGGGAATGAGGTTTTTGTACTCTAGCAGATGTCACCAATCCGTGTGTGTTGTGGGGTTGAGGGAAATGGGGTTTTTGTGGTAGAATAGTAGTAAATTCCCCAAAACAAACATGGCCGATGAAACCCAGGAAAACGGACAACTTTCTGCGGCGCCGGAGAGCCGGGAGGCCCAGCAGGCTGCCCCTCAGGAAACTGCCATTCCAGCCTCACCCGATGAAGGGAGGATTCGCACGGAGAACAGAGAAAATCGCGAAGGCCTCTCTCAGGGTGTCAACGATCCTGAAGCTGCGTTACAGCAGGGTCTTGCCGCGATGAATCAGCCGGAAGGTGCCAAGCCGGGCAAGCCCGAAGAGGAAGATCTGGGCACCAACAAAGGCGCAATGGACAAGATCAGTGACGGCATGCAAAAGATGTTCGCATTGGTTCAGAAGTTCATGAAGCAGCTGCAGTCGATGGGTTCCTCCACTTTGCGCGGCATGGCCTCGACACTTGCCATGCTCGGCTTCAAACCGGCGGAGAAATGGCTTTTGGATCTGGCGGATTCGGATCGTTCGGGACTCACCGATGCCCTCAAATCCCAAGCGGGTATCGCCCTGCAGAAAATTGATGCGAACGATCCTGCCGCACAGGCGCTTGTGGCGGAAGCCGACAACGCGGAGCAAGAACTTGCTGGCCAGTATGCGCGGTTCGGGGCCGTCGGCGTTTCCCGAGCGGCCTTCTACAGTCAGGTGGTGGCCGAATGGGTGAAGCAGAATCCGGGCAAGAAGAACAAGAAGGAAGGATGTACCGCGGCGGATCTCCGCGAGATAGCTGCCATCGCACAGAAGCTCACGCCGCCCGCAGCGCCGCAGCAACCGCAGCAGGCTCAGGAAATGTTCCAAGCAATCGGCTTTGATCAATTGCCTGCGAATGTGTCTGTAATGAATAAACCCTTTTCGTTTCCGATGGAAACTGGCTCCGCCGTAACGGCACAGTTGCTGCAGGAAAATGGTCGAGTGCAGGTTGTGGTCAATGGTCAGAAATACGGAATCGTAGCTGGCGGTCATGCTCTGACCGATTTGTCGACGGATGTCCGCAAAGAAGCCAGCGGAGCGCTGCTCTTCCAAAACAGAGATGGCAGCCAGGTACGTCTTGAGAAGGCAACGCTGCAGGCGATCGTGCGTTCAATCGTTGCCGGTAAAGGTGCGAATTCCCTTGATGTGCCGGGAGGAGAGGTTGTCGGAGTCAATGTGGGTAGTCAAATCCTGCTGAGTCCGAATCAGAAATTAAGCGCTCTTTCACTGGTGAGGATTTCGTAATTTTCTCTTTCACTTCCATGCCTACAGAAACACCCAATCCAGCGCCCGAAGCCGCTCGCACCGTCACCGAAGAGGTGAATGGCATCCTGCAGCAACTGAAAAAGGAAGTGGCGGGGCCGGGCAGTGAAGAGGAAAAGAAAGCTCTGGTGAAAGCACAACTTTCCCTAATGAACAGGGAACAACTGGATGATCTGGCTGCGCGCGTCGGTGTGCGTCAGGGCGAGATTCCCACAGAGCTCCTCGACGCTCACATTGGCATTCTCGACCTTGTGAGTGCGCAGAGGGATGTGCTCAAAGCACAGATCGAAGCCGGCCGGGCGGGACCCGGGCAAACGCAGACTCCCGAGACCGCTCCTTCCACAGAGCAGAAGCCCGAAGGCTGGATGGCGTGGGCGGGGGATCAGATGAAGAGCGGAGCCGAAACAGTGACCGGCTGGATGAAGAAGCTGGGATCCTGGACCTCCGAGAATGCCGGAAAAGGCTGGAAGCATTTTGTCGAGGGTGCCACCGCCACCATTGCGGCCATCGGAACGGGGTTCGCGTGGTTGCGCGAAAAATCGGCGCAGATGTTCGGATCGCTTGCGGCTTCCGTAGACGACTACCTGCCTGACTGGCTCAAGAAGCCGCTCAATTTTCTGATGGGGGATTACGGCGTTGCGTACAAGAACTTCACGAAATTCAAAATCGAGGTGCTTCCCAATGATTCCAAGCAGGAATTATCGCTCCAGCCGTTCATGGAGAAATTTTCGATGATCTCCGTGACCGGGCAGAATGTTTCCTTCGACGAGTACTGCCGCCTGGTCGCGCTCAAGCTTCGCGAGAATCCCGTCAATCGCACGAAGATCCCTCTCAAGATCACGCAGCTTCAATTGGAACAGGCGGCGGATCAGGTGACGCAACAGAAACTCAACGCGCCTCCGCCCGCGCCCGCTGCGGCTCCGGGCACAGCTCCTGCGGCGGCTGGTGTGGCTGCGGCTCCGGGAGTCAGGCCTGCCGAAGGGCAGGCGGCCCCGTCACCTGTGTATACCTTTGAAACGATTCCGGAAGGCACAAACCTGTTGGAAGTTCCTCAGAAACTTCGCTTTGAGGGCCATGATCTGACGCTCAGTGCCACTAAAGACGGCACGATCAAGATCGACAACGTCATGTACAAGCTGAAGGTGAGTAAATTCATCGGAGTATGGGGAGTTGGAACGACTCAGTGGTTTGCTCCTGACATTGATCGTCTGGTGTGGGAACAAGGTTCGCTGTCGTGTACTGGCAACTGGTTTGGATTTTCTGACAAAAAAATACTTACGAAGGACGTTCTGGAGAAAGTCCTGCGGAATCACATAAGTGGAAATGGGAGTTTTGAGAACGAGAAAGTTTCTCTGAAACAAGTTTCCTGATTTTCGCTATGCAACACTCACACCATGCAGAATATCTAGGTGAAGGCGGAGCAGATTCCGTCTCCTGCATTCGCAGCGGCGTCTCCACGCTTGTGAATGGCGTGATGAGCGGGGTCGAACTGGCGGCGGAGGCGGGGGGCACGGTTGCCGGCAGAACGGTGCGTGCAGCAGGAAAAGCCGTACGCGGCTTCGCCCGGGCACTCTTCGGAAAAAAATAAATATCTATGTTCCTCCATCTTTTTCCTCATCGGGATACCGAGTCGCTCAGCGAAGGGCGGCTCATTTTCCGGCAGAATCCCGAGGCGCCTCGTGAGCGGCCCCAAACAGTGCTGGAACGGCTGACGGATGAACATGCGAACGAAGCGGACCTTGAACAGGCTGTGGTGGAGCTCCCCGAAGAATCCGATGTGTACCGTGCGGTTGTGCTGGAAGGGCAGAAGCTCGACCAGAAGCAGCGTGGGATCGTCGGTGCGAATCTGAAGCGCCTGAGCGAGCGCATTGAGGTCAAAGCGAAGACGCAAACGGATCAGGTGGAAGTGCTCGCCAAAGTGGAGCGCATGCGTTCGGCGCTCTCCGCTCCGTCAGAAGCACGTCCGGTGACCCCTGTGCCTGCACCGGAATCCGTGCCGCCTCTTGAGGCCAGCGAAGGAGTGTCTACAGGTTCCTCTCCTGTCGAAGCGGAGAAGAGCCTCTGGACACGCGGTTGGGAACAGGCCGGAAAGTACTGGGATCAAACTCCGCCCACGGTAAAAAAGCTGGGAGCAGTGGCGGTCGTTGCGGCGTTTACATACGGCGCAGTCCGTTTTGTGCAGTGGTTGTGGGGAGGGACGAAGGAGGTCGCGGAGAAGACCGTGGAGAAGACAAAGGAGGGGATGGGGTGGTTTGCCAAAACCATGATTGCCGGAAGCCTGCTTGCTGTGGCCGGAGTGGCCGGCTACATCGGCATGGGGAAATTCAAGGACTATTTGTCATCCGTGGCGGGCGACATCAAAGATGCTGTGAAAGAACACGCCGTTGCCGCAAAAGACGAACTGAAGAAGGCGGCGGCGGAAACGCGTGATGAGATCGCTGAGCACGGGAGTGCTGCGGTGGATCGTGTGCGCGGTGCCGCGCAGGCAGGAGTCGAGAAAATTGATGAGAAGAAGCAGGAGCGCGCAGAGCGCAGAGCGGAGGCCGGGCCCGATGCTGCACCAAAAGCCAAAATCGAAGAGGCTGCAAAGAAGGCGGATGAATATGCGCCGGGTGTCGCGGTCTTCCTTCTCTCAAAGTACCTCAAGAGCGACAAGGTCGCCGATGTGTTCGAATCTTTAAAGGGGCAGAAGCTTGGGGACCTGCTCGCAACCTATGATCCCATCAAGCAGGAAGCGGATCCGGCCAAACTCAAAGCATTCTCGGTCGTTCCGGCGGGCGCCGAGGGCGCCGAGGCCAAGCAGTATGAGCAGGCGGCACAGAAGCTGGTTGCCTTCTGCGGCAAGCGTGGGCCCGAAGCGCGTGCGCTCTACGAGAGATCACGCAAGCCCACCGATGTTCCCTTTGAGGAGATCACGCTTGAACAGTATGTGCTCTCACTTGGTGGCGGACTCTCGCTGGCGGCCGATGCGGTTGAGTTCAGTCATGACCTCTCGGGCTGGAAACCCGATGTGGCGCTGTTAAAGAGAATGAAAGAGGGATCGCTTTCCGTCGGACGCAAGATTCGCGATCTCAAAGACCAGCGCCTCTCGCGCCTCTCTTCCCCTCTGCAGGATATCGAGATGAAGGAAGTCGTGCAGTATCTGCTCGAAGCGGATGGCGGTGTTTTTGCACAGCGCTCGGTGCGCTCGGTGCTCTCCGGGGCGGCGCAATATCGTCTGACGGAAGAGCAGATCGGCGCACTTCCTGAGACAGAACAGAAGAAGGCACGGATCCATGCACTCGTTGTGGAGATTTGCGAGCGGGCTCTGCCCACGGGGCATGAGTTGGCTCCGTTCTTCCACCGCACGTTCCCCGATCGCGCGTGGGGCAATGACAAGGCGGCGAATGAGGCGGTCATTGATCAGTACATGCAGGAGATGTCTGTTGCGCAGGCACTGCGCTTCTTCTCGTACTGGCAGATGATCCGCAGTCAGAGTGGCGAGGAACAGGTCGGTGGTCTTGTTGCCCTGCAGTACGAAGTGCTCCAGTTCATCGAGCGGCGCGATCCGGGTTACTTCGGCGGATTCATCAAGCCCAAATTCAAGTCGGCTGTTGTCGGACTCACCGAGGATCTCGCAAGCCCCACGTTCGGGCAGGCAATCGCGGAGGTGGCGAAGGTGGATGCCGCGATCATGGATCGTGTTTGCGATATGCTCAAGGAGCCTGCCCAGCGTCTGGCGTACTACGCGGGGCTGGCTGCACTGGGTCCGGTGAAGTATCTCGCGGAATGGGGCCTGGGTGCCTGGGAAAAACATCCCGTGAGTGCACCGCTTGTTGCCGGGACGGCAGCGTACGGCCTGCTCTCGCCGGTGCGGGCCGCTGTCAATGCGCCGTTTCGATTCGGATGGTGGTGGCACACGCGCAAAGATCCCAGTATTGCGGCAGGTGTACTCAAGAGCCCCTGGCAACGTTTCAATCCTCTCCGGCGCACGTACGGTCTTTTGAGTGAAGGCGCTCACTACATGGCTCGCAAAGAGGCTGGCAGTTGGCTTTCTCAGATTTCCGAGGCGATTGATCGCTTACCTGACGAGGTCTCGAAGACCCGGGCACGCGCAGCCCTTGAGCGCTGTCTGCGCAGCGGGGCAAAAGATGTCCATCTGCGCGAATTGTCGGCGACAGTGGATGATATCAGCCGTGGCAAACCGGCGGTTGCTTTTGCTGAACTCAAGCGTCATACACGGTTATTTGCGTTTTCTCCCGGAGCCGAAAAGGCACGTTCCGCCCTCGGTCTTTATGCCCGTCCGTTCCGGGAGCAATTGGTGAATCTGCGCGTGGTGCGCGAGATGCGCGCGGCTGGCTTGGCAGGTTCGATGCTGTGGGGAGCCGGTCTCGCCGCTCAGGGATATGCTGCATACGAAGACTGGCGGGAGGTAGGCGAGCGCACGAAAGAGAAGAAGGATGTCGTGACGCAAGGCGTGAATGTCCTCGCCGAGGTCCGGCAGAAACTGGAACAGGATGGACGGTATCAGATGGCTCCGGATGGCCGAAGTTTCGTCCACAAAGCATCCGGAGTGGTCGTGGATTTGAAGATGGCCGAGCGTCAGCTCACGAACGTGGAAGGCGCGTTCGATTCCCGTATCAATGCTCAAGTCGGCCGTGCGGTGAATAGCACAGCCGCATTTGCCGGCCTTGCATTGCTCGGTCCGCGTCTGGCCATGGGTCCTGCGGGGCTCGTGGTCGTGGGCGTGGAGCTGGTGATTCGCGGGGGGATTGCCGCATGGGAGCAGTCGAAGATGCGCAAGTTTATTGAGGATTCTCCTCCGTGGATTCTGGCGGCACTCGGCATGCAGGCGACCACGGGAACATCCGAAGAGGATTGGCTCAACAATGCGTCGAGCTGGATGATTTCGGATGCTCTCTGGTTTGGCCAGAATGATGGCAACAAGGAGAAGATCCGCGATCGAGTACTCTTCACCGTGTTCTGCCAGGATCTGCGGCAGGCGGCTCCAGAAGTGCTGGGGGAAATCTTCGACGGAGTTGATACCCCCGACCGCCTCGATGATTTCTTCGCTCATGATTTCAGATCCGTCGTACTGCCATACTTTTCCATTGCGCTGTTCGCCCGCGGCGAAGAGGGTACGCGCTGGAGCAATGCGCGTTCGGTGGATACGGACAGCGGCTGGCTGGTCGTGCCTCCGCGCACCACCATGGTCGATGTCCGTCGTGCCATGCGCGAAGCAGCTGCCTTTACGCTGCAGCACATGCGCGAGCAGCGCTATCTCAGGCTGATGGCGTGCCGTCAGCGCTTTGCCGAGCAGGGTCTGGGGGAGCAGTGGGAGCAGGCGATGACACAAGTCGGAGGGATGACTGTTTTCGGTCAGTCGCTCCGTGAGTCGCCGCTGAAGGGCACGGAGCAAAAATCACGCGCACAACTGTTGCTTGATGTATTACTGCGCCGACTGGAGCAGGCTCCCGGCGATACGCGCGCAGACAAGCTTCGGGCAACGCAGAATCTGTTGGAAGTTACTCCGGCTGAGGTTGCCGGTTTATCCTCAGTTTTCAATCTGCTCTCGTCGGACCAGCTCCTCGGCAGCATTGATGATCCGGCCACGCGCATGAAGCTTCAGGATGTCCGTGCGCAGACGCTCGGCGAGGAGGAGGCGCACAAGCACCAACGCTGGAACGACTGGTCGGTCTCCCGTCTCACACACATGCCAACAGCGGTCGATCAGATGGATGCCATCTTCTATTCCGCTCCCTTTGGTGCGGCGAATCTGATTGCGGAATCTCTCGGCGAACCTCCGATTCACAAGAATACGAGCGTGCTCGACCTCTTGGGCCGCTCACAGGACGCTGCCAGTTACGATACGGCGCGTTCCTACATCACCGAAGGGTTGGATCGTCTGTGCGCCCGCCGGGCCGCGAAGGACGGGCCGTTGAGACGTTCTCCATCCTACGATGAGTTGTATGGGGAGAACGGTCCGGTCGTCTTCACCCGGGGCAACAATCACCCCAATCGCGCACTCGCCCGATTCATCCGGTATCCGGGCGTCGAAGCGCAGGGGTACGAGACCAATCGTCTGCAGGCGGTGTTTCTGGAGGGACAGGATATCGGCGGGAACCATTCCGGCGTGCTCGCCACCTATATTTTCGGTGATTTGGAATCCGGCAAAATCAGCATCCTCCAGCGGGGTGCGGGAACGTTCATGCTTTCCCAGATGCCCAAGCCCGGTTTCATTGATGGCCTGGACCGGGCACTGACGTTACAGGAATTCCTCGCCCGTCCGGGTGCGGAGGAACTGCTGCAGGGGGCCAAGAAGGCTCTCGCGGAACGGAAGGCAAAAGCGGCGGGGGAGGAGCAGCAGCGTACGCAACTGGCAGAGCAGGCGCAGCGCACTGCCGTTGATACGTGGCAGACGGAGGCCCCGAAACGTGCAGAAACAATCGCCGCACAGAAACAGTTGCGCGCTGCCGCTCTCGCTCGCATACAGTCACATATGGTCGCTTACGTCCCCGGCGAGTATGAGGTCGATGACCAGCATCATCAGATGAGGCTTGCCCCCGGCTTGTTTCACGGTCGCTTCGGCGATGCCGACGTTGAGATCAGCGATATCCAGACGGCCAGCGCAATGTCCTCATCCGCTCCGGAAATTGACCCGACGCCTTTCCGTTTCCAGGTGCTGCAGGGCGGCAAGCGCCAAAATTTTACCGTCACCATGGATGCGCTGCGGGCGGAACCTTCTTCCGATTTCACTCGTGAGGATCAGCAGCTCACCCGTGAAGTGCTTGTGACGCCCATGAATCTGGCCGGCCACCCGCGCGCCGGGGATCCGGCATTTGTGGGGCATGTTCGTCGCGAAGAGCTCAATCGTGTCCTGCGCATGGCGCGGTATCGCGGCGGAAACGGATGGACTGGGCGGGAGTACTTGACCCATCTCCAGCAGGAGTTGTGGCCGTTGTATCGTGATACAGAGAGCAAATCTGTTTTTCTCAATATGCTCCTCAATAATTTGCTCGACGAACCCGTCATCACGGGCGGCGTGTTCTCCAGCCCCTACAATCGGATTCTTGCCAAAATGAAGCACAAGCAGTGACGCGTCAGTCGCCCCAGCTTCCCTAATCGGGGTACACTTTCGCCGTGCCCCTCAGCTATTCGCAGTTTCGCCGTTATCGCGCATGCCCGCGCCAGTTCGAGTTTTCGAACATCAAAAAAATTCCGTGGGGCATTTCGGAAGGCGAGAGTTTTGGGGCAAGCGTGCATGTGGCGCTGAAGCGATGGGGGGAGCTGGAATTAGGACTGAGGACAGAGGACTTAGGACAGAGGACTTCGAAAATGGGGAGCAAGAAAGAAAGTGTGAGAGAAGACCAACTATTACTCTTCGCAGGCGAACATCATGGTGATACTCACAGCTCAAAGCTCACCGCTCAAAGCTTAATCGAGATCTGGCACCAGTCCTTCGTGTTCAATACGTTCCCCACGCAATTCGAGGCTGATTTTGCGCGCAGGCGCGGCGAAGAGCTGATGCGGCGATTCTTCGCATGGTGGTCTCAGGTACCGCGATCTGTGGTGGCCGTGGAGAAAGGTTTTTCGATCGAGATCGATGCCTCGACCGTCACAGGGCGGCTGGATCGCATCGAGCGGACGGAGCAGGGGGTGCGCATCATCGATTTCAAAACGACGGCCCCCTGCACGCAGCAGGAAGCCGATGCGGATCTGCAACTTTCGCTCTATGCGCTTGCCGCAGAACACCTCTTCGATCAACCTTGTACCGAGCTGCTTCTCCTTTTCCTTTCGGATGAGGGGACGGTGGAACGATCCACTGTGCGGTCTGCTTCCCAGCTCAAGGATGCGCGCACACAGCTTCAATTGATCCGCGAACGCATGGAGGCGAAGGACTTCCGCCCCACGCCGAGTGTTGCCGCCTGCAAGCGGTGTCCGTATCGGGGGATCTGTGATGTGGCGGCGGTTTAGAGGATGAGATTATTGGAATAATAGAGTAATAGAATATTAGGGTAATGGAATATTCGGGTTGGGATTTTGTGGATTCGACATTTCCCTTCTCATTCCCCAATACTCTATTATTCCAATACTCCAGTATTCAAATATTCCACTATCTTCGTCATGACCTCTCTCTCCGATCTCCTTCGCACCTACCTCTTTCTCATCCCGCTGGTCGTGCTGGTGCTTTCGGAGATCGTGAAGTACGTCGTAGAGGAGTTCCGGTCCGGAGCAGGGCATCGTCATCTCTTTCAACAGGGAGGCATGCCGAGCAGCCACTCGGCTTTCGTGACGTCGCTCCTGATCATCGTCGGGCACAAAATGGGCTCGGATTCCGTCGAGTTCGCCATGACCACGGTCTTTGCCTGCATCGTCTGGTACGACGCCATCGGGGTGCGCGCGGTACTCGGCGAGCAGGCGCGCGTCCTCAATGTGATCCAGCACTTCCACAGGCTTAGGGAGACCCTGGGGCATTCCTTCATCGAGGTCTTTGCAGGGATTGCGTTCGGCGCCGCGGTGACGATGGTGGGAATAGCGATCAGTTAAGGACGATTTGCGATTTCAAGATTTGCGATTTGCGATTTGTTTTCTTTGATTCCAAGACGGGCAGTTTTGTAGTGTAAGATACTGCTGTTCCCAAACTTTATGTCCCGCATTGCCGACCCTAAAAAGGACTTTCCGCAGTGGTACCTCGATGTCATTGCCCAAGCGGATCTCGCCGAAAACGCGGAGACACGCGGTTGCATCATCTTCAAGCCCTACGGATATGCGCTCTGGGAAAACATGCAGCGTGATCTCGATCGTCGTATCAAAGCCTTGGGTGTGCAGAATGCGTACTTTCCCCTCCTCATTCCGGAATCTCTGCTCGCGAAGGAGGTGAAGCATGTTGAAGGGTTCGCTCCGCAGTGCGCGGTCGTCACGCATGGGGGAGGGAAGGAACTGACCGAAAAGCTGTATGTTCGACCCACCAGCGAGACCATCATCTACTCTGCGTTCTCGCGCTGGGTGCACTCGCACCGCGATCTGCCCCTCAAGGTGAATCAGTGGGCGAACATCGTTCGCTGGGAGATGCGCACGCGGCCGTTTTTGCGCACGCTCGAATTTTTGTGGCAGGAGGGACATACCTGTCATGCAACCAAAGAGGAGGCGGATGCCATGGCTGAAGCGGCGCTGCAGATGTATGCGGCATTCGATCGTGAGATGCTCGCGCTCCCCGTGCTCACCGGTCGTAAACCGGAACACGAGAAGTTCGCCGGTGCTCTCTACACCCTCACAACGGAGGCGCTTGCCCGCGACGGGAAGGCGATTCAGGCAGGAACGTCGCACAATCTCGGTCAGGGATTCTCGGAGGCGTATGACGTTTCTTTCCTCGATGTTGGTGGCAAGGCGCAGCGTCCGTGGATGACGAGCTGGGGGGTTTCGACCCGGCTCATCGGCACGCTCATCGTGGTGCATGGGGATGAGAAAGGTCTGCGCATTCCGCCCTTTCTCGCGCCCATCCAGATCGTGCTCGTTCCGATCTACAAATCAGATGAAGAGCGTGCTGCCGTGCTCGAAGTCTGTCGCAAAATTGAAACTCAATTGGCCAATTTCCGCGTGCTTGTCGATGATCGGACCGAGAAATCTCCGGGGTTCAAGTTCAACGAGTGGGAGGTGAAGGGGATTCCCGTGCGTCTCGAAATCGGCCCGAAGGATCTCAAAGCCGGGCAGGTGACGGTCGTGCGGCGTGACACATCCGCCAAAGAAGCTTGGCCGCTCATGCAGTGCACTGTTGCTGCCTTCGAGAAATTGCTCCAGTCGATTCAGGATGGCCTGTTTGCACAGGCGCAAAGTTACCTCAACGATCACACGTTCGAAGCGAAGACGTACGGGGAGCTCAAAGAGCGTATCGACGGAGAGGGGGGATTCGTGTGGGCGCCGTGGGATGGCGAGCTCGCCACCGCCGAGAAGATTCAGAACGAGCTCAAGGCATCGATCCGTCTGCTTGACCCCGATCCGGCCAAGGCCAAGGGGCGCAAAGACATTCTATCCAGTGCTCCGGCCAAGAGCATTGCGCTCTACGCAAAGGCGTACTGAGCATGTGCTATACTGCTGCTTCCATCCCCCCTTCCACTCATGAAAAAACTTTCCCTTCTCATCGGCACGCTCGGCGGAGCTATGGCGGGGTACCTCTTCAGTAACCAGAAGCTGCGCAAGGATCTTGCGGAGGCCAAAGATGCCGAAACCGCCGCGCGCCTGCTTGGCAAGCATCTGCAGCAGGACGGCAAGAAACTGGCCGCTCAGGCACAGGAGTTCGTCGAGAGCGATGAGGTGCAGAAGAACTGGAAGAAAGCAAAGATCTATGCGCAGGACACATTCGAAGTGGCTCGCAAAGAGCTTACAAAGCTGGTGAACCGTGCCGAGGAGGCCACAGCCGATGCCGCCGGAGAAGCGGGATCTTCCGCTCGCAAGGTCGCCAAAAAGGTTGCGCGCAAGGCGAAGATCACGGCACGACGTATGCAGACGAAAGTGCGCAAACTTCTGTGATCGTGTCTTCTCTGTCTGTCAGGGTCTGAGCATTTCTGCTCCCTGATCCGCCCGATCCCAGGTGGGAATTGCCAGACATAAAATTTATTGCGAAGTCGTTTGTTTCTCATTTAATACTGTTACTTTTCTGATTGACTTGCCCTGTTCCCACAGTACCCTGAGATTACTTTTGCATCTTTTCCATTCGATTCTATGAAGCGCATGATTTCCCTTTCCGCCTCGGTTGTTCTGCTGATGGCAATCGCGGCCCCTGCAGTGGCCATGGTCGATGTCACCGCCGTCACCAATCGTATTTCGCGCCGACTTCTTGAAGATCAAACACGAGCCGGCCAGCGCATTCCCATGGGGGAGGTGGAGACCATGCTCCGCTTAAGCGAGCGCAAGCTGGCTCAGCCTGATACCTCAGGTCGTTCCAATTTGAATCGTGCTCGCATTACGACGCGTATCCGCATGTTGCGTGGCGCGCGCGCCCCGGGTGCCGGCCTCGAGCGTCCGAGCCGTCGTTCCATCATTGATGATGCCGAGGCCTTGCTTGTTCTGCCCCCCACGTTGGTGCAGACCGGAGGGACCGAAACAGCCACACAGAGAGTGTCCCGCCGAACACTCATCAACCTGACCGAGATCACCAATCGCGTGCAGGTCGGTCAGTAATCTTTCGTTCTTTGTCTTCAAGACACCGTCCTTGCGACGGTGTTTTGCTATATGCCGTCACCGAGTACCAACTGTCCGGTGGGGAGGAGCATTCGATGTTTATAGTGTCTCTGTTCCTCAGGAATCTGGTGGTAGTCTGCGAGGAAATCCAGAGCCTGCCGATTATCGTCGCAGATGCGGAATATTCTCTTTAGTTCTTCTTCAGAGACCATGCCGTGTGTTACGCAGACTTGCAGTTGCTGGAGGAGGTGGTAGTAGAAGTTCTCGTAATCCATGAGAAGGATGGGGACACACTTTTTCTTGCCTGGCCCGACTTTCTTTAGTTGCTTCAGAACACCCACCTCGAAGAATTCGTCGAGTGTGCCTATTGCGCCGGGAAAGAAAACGAATCCGCATCGTTCCTGGCCATCTGCCTCGGGCCAGCCTGCATCCGCCAAGCCGATCTTTCGTGGACCGAAGTGATCCGTTTCCACCACATCTTCTGCGGCATTGAAAATGGGCGAGATCCTTTGCTCGTTCGCTGCCTGGTGTTCATCGAGACGGATTTTGACGCCTGCGATCGCCCCGCCGGCTTCACGCGCTCCCTCGAGTGCTGCCTGCATCTGCCCCGGGCCTGCACCAGACCAGGATGTGGTGTGTAGCAGCATCTCTACCTCCCTTCCCAATTCATGTGCATGGTCGTAGAAGACATGACCTGGTTCGGTTCGTGCGGAGCCGAAATACACAATGCCCCGTCCTTTCTGCTCGATTAAATCAAAAGCGTGGTTAATCTCTGCGTGGATTTCTCCGCCGGTCTTGCGATGTGTCCGGTGTTCTTCTGCTTGGCCCAGGAAGAGATGCCCCAAGCTAGAGAGGATTCGATTTTGAATGACTCGTCCTGCCTGTGCCTGATCTTCCGAAAGACCTACAAGTCCTTGGGCAATCGTGGGCTCGATTTCCGCTTGCCTGATGAGACCACGGTGCCAAGCATCCATGGCACCCTGAATGACGTGACCAACCTCAGGGGGACAGTCGGCCGTGTGACTTTTCACAATCGTCTCTATCTCTGTCAGCGTTGGCATGTTCTATCTTTAGAATGTTCAGTAAACTTTGTCAATAGCCTTGATCATCCGGTTCCGGCGGGTACAATACGCAGCGGGCTCCTCCCCCGATCACCGGAAGGATTGCCCACTTTTTGTATGATTCCACCGAAAGGTTCCAATACACGGTCTCCTCAGTCTTCCGCAGGGAAGAAGCGCATGGAGACCCGTTTCATCGTGGTCACGGGCGGGGTCTGCAGTTCGCTCGGCAAGGGAATCGCGATTTCCAGTATCGGGGCCATCATGAAGGCGTGCGGGTTCAAGGTGTTCGTACAGAAGCTGGACCCCTACCTCAATGTGGATCCCGGCACGATGAGTCCCTTCCAGCACGGAGAGGTGTTCGTCACCGATGACGGCGCCGAGACGGATCTGGATCTGGGGCACTACGAGCGTTTCATCGACGAGCCGATGAGCCGTCATTCCACGGTGACGACCGGTCAGATCTACCTCGACGTGCTCGGCAGGGAGCGCAAGGGCGACTTTCTCGGCGGGACGATCCAGGTCGTGCCGCACATCACGAATGCCATCAAGAACCGCGTCATGGAGGCAGCCGAGGCCAGCGGTGCCGAGATCATGATGATCGAGATCGGCGGGACCGTTGGCGACATCGAAGGTCAGCCGTTCCTCGAGGCCGTGCGGCAGCTCAAGGCCGAGCTGGGGCCGACACGCCTCTTCCACGTACACCTGACGCTTCTGCCGTATCTCAAGGGATCCAAAGAGCTCAAGACCAAGCCGACACAACATTCCGTGGGGGAGCTCCGTCGTCATGGTTTACAGCCGGATATCATTCTGGCGCGCGCCGATTACAAAGTTTCACCCGAGCTCCTGCAGAAGATCAGTCGTTTCTGCGATGTGAAATCCGAAGCCGTGATCCCTGCGCTCACCGTGAGTTCGATCTACGACGTTCCGCTCAATTTTCAGAAGTACTCCATTGCGCGCATCATCGGAGAGAAGTTGAATCTGGGTGAATTGAAGCCCGATATGGCCGAGTGGGAACGCGGGCGGGAGCGCCACGAGTCGGCGACGAAGGCGGTGCAGATTGCGCTCGTGGGCAAATACACGGACCTCGAAGATGCGTATCTCTCCGTCATCGAAGCGATCAAGACGGCTGCGGTACACGCCGGTCACAAGGCGGAGATTGTCTGGGTGGATTCCGAATTGCTCGAGAAGCCCGCTGCCGGAGCGGGAGCGGAGGCCGAACAGGCGTACAAGGAGGAGTGGAAGAAGCTGGAGTCCTGCAAGGGGCTCGTGGTTCCCGGAGGTTTCGGTGTTCGCGGTATTGAGGGCAAGATCGCCGCGGCGCACTACGCGCGTACGAACAAGGTTCCCTATCTGGGTCTCTGTTTGGGCTCACAGATCCTCGCCATCGAGTTCGCCCGGGCAATGCTCAAGGATCCGGAGCTCACGAGCGAGGAATTCGACGAAGCGGGCAAGCTCCCCAAGTCGAAGTATGTCGTACACTTCCTTCCCGGTCAGCATGCGGGTCGCGCCAAGGGTGGGACGCTGCGTCTCGGCGCATATAAATGCACACTGAAGGAAGGCACAAAAGCGTTCGAGGCGTATGGCGTGAAGGAAATCTCGGAGCGGCACCGCCACCGTTACGAATTCAACAATGCGCTCAGAAAGAAGCTCGAAGAGAAGGGCCTCGTCTTCTCCGGCGAGTGGGAGGAGCAGGGGATCATGGAGATCGTGGAGCTCAAGGGACATCCCTTCATGCTGGGGAGCCAGTTCCATCCGGAGTTCAAGAGCCGCCCGCACCGGCCGCATCCTTTGTTCAGGGCGTTTATGCAAGCGATTGTTGGCTAGGGGAAAGTACGTACGTTGCAGGCATTCTTCTTTCCTGTGCATACTGCGTCCTGCATACTGCGTCCTGCTTTCCCTTTTCATGCTATGAACGGCGCTTCTCCATCGTCTGCCGACCGCCCCGTCTTCGATCGCAAGCTGATCATCGCACTCACGCTCTACCTCACCGCCCTCTTTGCGTCGAATACCGTCGGCATCAAGATCATGCCGTTCATCTTCGGCACGCACCTGTCGACGGCGATCTTTGCTTTTCCGCTCGTGTTCCTGACGACGGACGTGGTCGGCGAGGTCTATGGCAAGGCGCATGCCCGCACCTTCGTGCGCATGGGCTTTTACAGCATGGTCGTCTTTTTGATCTTCAATGCACTCTCAAACGTCATGCCCGCCTCGTCCGAATTCCGCATGCCGGAGGCTTACAACCAGATCTTCGGCCTGTCGCTCCGCTTCACGTTCGCATCGCTCGTGGCGTTCCTCATCGGAGAGTACCAGGACGTGTTCTCCTTTTTCTTCCTCAAGGCGAAAATGGGCGGCCGGCACTTCTGGCTCCGGTCCAACCTCTCGAACCTGTGGGGGCAGTTCATCGATTCCGCCATCTGGTTTGCCATCGCCTTCATCGGCGTGTATCCGCTCAAAGTGATCGTGCTCATGATGATTCCCTGGTGGCTCTTTAAATTCGGCATGGGGGTTGTCTATACGCCTTTGAGTTACGTCGGGATCTGGCTCCTCCGGCGGCCCGAACGCTAGGACACAATCGCGCCGTATCGCTGGAACCGGCCGTTGTTTTGCTGCATACTGTCAACCGATGAGCCTTTCCCAGACAGTCCGCGGGGTGACCTTCCAAAACCCCACTGTTCTCGCATCGGGCATCTGGGGCATCACCGCATCGAGCTGGCGCCGTGTCGCTGCAAATGGAGCAGGTGGGATCACCACCAAGTCCCTGTGGCTTGCGGAACACAAAGGGCATCCCAACCCCACGATCATTTCGACGCCCCACTGGACGCTGAATGCCGTGGGTGTGCCGGATGCCGGGCTGGAGAAGGCGCGCGAGGAGATCGGCGATTACAACAAGAAGAAGCCGGTTCCCCTGATCGCGAACATCATCGCGAACACCGTGGACAACTACGGCAAGACCGCCGCAGAGATTGTTCAGCTTCAGCCGGATTTTCTCGAGGTGAACATCAGCTGCCCCAACGTGGAGGATGAGTTCGGCAAGCCCTTTGCCTGCTCGGTGCGCGATGCTTCTGCGGTCACGAAGGCGGTGAAGGCGGTCAGCGGCAAGATTCCGGTCTTCATCAAGCTCTCGCCGAATGTGGATGACATCGGTTCCATCGCTTCTGCCTGCGCAGAGGCGGGTGCCGACGGTTTCACGGTGATCAACACCGTCGGACCGGGTATGGCGATCGATTTGCGGAGCAGACTCCCGATCCTCGCTAACAAAGTCGGCGGCATGTCGGGGCCCGCCATCAAGCCCATTGCGGTCCGCTGCATCGCGGATGTCTATCGGGCCACGGGCGGAAAGTTCCCCATCATCGGGACGGGCGGCATCATGACGGGAGAGGATGCCATCGAGTTCCTGCTCGCGGGCGCGACGCTCATCGGCATCGGCACAGCCATTGGGTATCGCGGGGCGGAAGTGTTCCGCATGGTCTGTGAAGAGATGACAGCCTGGTGCGAGGCGGAGGGGGTGAAGAGCGTTACCGAGCTCACCGGTGGCATGCACAGGGCCCTTTCCTCCTCCCGCCCATGACGTGCGGATGCTGTCACAATCGCCTGCCGGTTACGCACCGCATTGCTTCCGTGAAGCGCGAGACGGAGCAGGTCACCAGTTTTACGTTCGCGGTATCACTCGGGGCCAAGCCCGGCCAGTTCGTGATGGTGTGGCTGCCGGGAGTGGACGAGGTGCCCATGAGCATCGCAAACGATGACGGAAAGCAACTGCAGATTACGTTCTTCGCGGTCGGCGACACGACGAAAAAGCTCGCGCTCCTCAAGAAAGGGGACCTGGTGGGGCTCCGCGGCCCTTTCGGCACGCACTACGAGTGGAAACCAAAGCAGCATCTTTCGCTCGTCGCAGGCGGCTACGGCGCGGCACCGATGTTCTTTGCCGCTTCTGAGGCTGCGAAGGATCAATGCACGCTCACAGCGATCGTCGGAGCAAGATCGAAGGAGCACCTGCTCTACCTGGATGCATTCGCCAAACTCAAGGGCACGACCGTTTCCGTTGCCACGGATGACGGATCGCAGGGTCACAAGGGTTACAACGTCGAGCTGCTTTCCGCGCTGCTCAAAGGAAAGAAGAAACCGGATCAGGTTTTTGCCTGCGGACCGGAGCGTATGCTCGTGGCCGTTTCGGATCTCTGTCACGAACAGAAGGTTCCCTGTCAGATATCGCTGGAGCGGTACATGAAGTGCGGTTACGGACTGTGCGGCAACTGTACGGTGGATCCGCTGGGGATCCGGCTGTGTACCGACGGTCCGGTTGTGAAGAACGAGCTGGCCCGCACGATTACGGAATTCGGAAAATACCATCGTGATCATCTGGGGAAAAAGCATTCTCTCTAGGGTATTAGCAGGGGAATGAGGAGAACGCGAAGCCCATGCTCCAGGGAAAAATCAAGCGAAATTGGCACTCATGTATTGAGAGTGCCAGCCCTTCCTGTTAGAATGCCGTTGTCCTATTTTCTTTCCCCCTCTATCTATGTCCGGTGGTGAAAAGGGAGGTTGCTGCGGCTGCTGCTAAGCGCGCGCGACGTATTCCCTCATAGTAAGAGAGGCGGGTCTTACGAGAACCGCCTTTTTTCATTTCTTTACATTCGCACCGTCATCCACAAAAACCACCTATCCATTTTTCGCTTGTCGCGGCCACGAAAGGCCGGAGCGGTGTGAACCTTCACGGCGCGCTCATCCGGGAGTCTTCGTTTGATGTACGCATGCAGCCCGAGTCCAAGGAGCAGAAGCATGCTTCCGAGGGCGATCTCGGCCGAGACATTGCGTTTCGTCTGTTCGGGCGCGCTCAGATGCTGCCGGATTTCCCCCGTGGACATCTGTGTGATCTGCACATCGGATAGTGTGGATCCCTGGTCCGTCAGATTCGCACGGATGAGGCCGTGAACGTTGCCTGCCGTGGAAACGAGGATCGTCAGGCCGGCCAGAATGAATGATGTTCGCAGGGTTCTGAGGACCATTGGGGTTGTTGGTATTCTCTTCAATATTATAGCATTTTCTATGCGTTTCAGCCACTACCCTCTGGCGCTCTTTCCCGCTCTGCCATACCCTTTCTTCGCTCTTTCTTGCACTCGGCCTCATCGTCTAACGGTTAGGACACAGGATTTTCATTCCTGTAATCGGGGTTCGATTCCCCGTGAGGCTGCCACTACGTGCACGCGACCGTTCTGCTTATACGCTACAAATTCCTCACCGTATCCAGGTTCGATTCCCTCTTGGATTGACTCTATGTCCATGGTGCCTTGGGGTACAAATATGTCTCAAGTCCAGAGCCGGACAAGATCATTTTAATCTTTTCAGCATGTCGATATTTCTATCCCCATAGCCGTATTTCTCATAGAAGGTATGAGCATCGACGTTCGGCGCGAAGCATGCGACACGGGCAAACTTGCATCCTTCCTGGAGGAAATACTCTTCCATGACCTTCATGAGTTCAGAGCCGAGACCGGATCCTCGGGACTTCTCCGAAATGATCAATTCCAGAATGGATCCTTCTTTTATGGGATAGGATTCGAGAAGATCTGAGTCAGACAGTTCGGGGATGCACCCGATAATACAACCAGCGATTCCATTGTCTGTCTCGGCCACAAAGATCGTGCCGTGCTCCTCTTGCACTTTCTTCAATGTCTTCTCCACATATTCCTCTACATCAAAATCGCCCCTGCTCTTCTGACGATGATAGTGATCCAAAGAAGCGATATATTCCTGCAACTCCACGATGAGACGTATCAGGTTCTCGCGGTCTTCTTGCCTATAGGGTCGAATTACCTTCATCTTCTTCATAATAAGCTTCTATTTGTGAAAAACTCACTTTGACAGAAATAAACAAATCTTATATTTTAGTCAACTTTGTATGAAAAATATTGAATCCGAAGCTTCAGTGGCGAGAAGACAACGTAACCTTGATACTTTGCGGGAGAGGCATTTCCTTGCTCCAGGTGGTCATAATTTGGAGTTCCTTCTTCAGCTTATCAGACAGAGTTTGATAAATGTGATTCAGCACGAAGGTAATGGACCTGTTTTTCCTGTATATGGCAGTAAGTCTCTTACTGAAGTGAGAGACGGGGCGAAAATTCCGAAAGCTTTGGAGGATGATCCTCTTCGATTGCTATCAAACCTTCCTGAATCCATGCAAGGTTGTGTGAAGGCAAACAATCCATATCTCGCAAAAAATATCATTCCCGTTCCTTCGTTGGTTCATCTGGCAACCAACCTTGCGGTCTCTTTATATATGCCGAATGCCGTCACCGGGGAAGACGCCGCTGATGTGTTGAATGCCGAAATTGCCTGTGCAAGTGCAATCTCAAAATTAGCCGGGTACGACGAACGACAATCGGCAGGTCTTTTCACATTCGGAGGAACAGGAACAAATTTTTATGGATTCAAAATGGGCATCTATAAAGTGGCTCCTGAACATGGAATGGAGGGGGTTCCCAAAGATATCGTCATCATTGGATCCAAACCCTCTCATTATTCGCATCAGACCGGCGCAAATTGGCTCGGCATTGGGCAAAATAATTATCTTCAAGTGAGATCGAACTTGGATCAAACGACGAAATTGGATGAGCTTGAGCAAGCATGCAGAAAGGCAATCGAACAGGAAAAGAAGATTGCTTGCATCGAGGCAGTAGGAGGAACCACTTCTAACATGGCCATTGATGACTTTGAGGCAATTTATGAAATGAGAGAACGACTCGTTCAAGAGTACGGCATGGACTATCGACCGCATATTCATGCCGATGCGGTTCTTGGATGGGCTTACCTGAATTTTGTTCACTACGATTTTGAACAAAACACGCTCGGTTTCAGTCCTAATGTTATTCTTCGCCTTCAGAAAATTCTCAGCAGGATTTCAAAACTGAAATTCGTTGATTCCTTCGGTGTTGATTTCCACAAAACAGGATTCATGCCTTATGTCTCAAGTATGGTTCTGGTAAAAGAAAAAAATGATCTTGGCAAACTTCGAAGAGACGGCAACATCATGACTCCTCTTTTTCATGATGAAGAAGCTTACAATCCGGGTACATTCTCTCTTGAGACTTCCCGTTCCGCTGCCAACATTCTAGCTACTTGGTATGGATTACAAGCAATCGGTCAAGAAGGTTATCAAACTCTACTTGGGCACAGTTTGGAAATGTCTGAGCATATGAGAAAAGAGCTGGCTCATCATACTCAGAGCGGATTGTATGTGGTGAACCGGGAACCTTTCGGTTGTGACATTTTTGTACGTGCCTATCCCGCAGGCACGAATGTCTGTGCGACATTCGAATCCGAACTTCGTTTGGATGAACCCCTCGGGAAAAATAACGGATATACAAGTAAGTTTGCAAAATGGCTCTTTGCCAATCGGGTACATACTGACGAAGGTATTTCCATCAGTAAATCTTCAGCTGCTTTTTATTCCCACACGGGAAAACCTGTTATTGCCTTGCGTATCTATCCACTGAATCCCTACATAGATCAACTGTCGGCAACGACATTGATACATCGTTTGGTGAAAGCAAAAAATGATTTCGATGCGCAGCTATGAATAATCTTAGTAAAGAAAGGGGCAACAGAGTCGTGTTATGCGATTTTGATGGAACAATAGCGAAACAGGATGTTTGCGATGATATAATGGGTCAGTTTTCCTGCAATGATTGGAGAGCGAATGGTGCACTCTTTGATCGGGGCTTCATCTCGCAAAAACAACTTCATGAATTGTTTGTCTCATCACTTCGAGTCAAACCGAATGCATTAAGAGAATTCATACGAGATCGGATAGAACTACGAAACGGATTTCCATTGTTCTTTCAAACATGCAGAGAAGCCGATATTACGCCAGTGATTGTCAGCTCAGGATGGGATATCTACATACGAGAATTGCTTCGGGAGTACCCTGTGCGTTTCCCTGAATCACTCGAACAAATCCTGTCGCATAATCGCAACCAGATAGCCGCTGTCTGTAATAGATTGGAATTCCTTGAGGATGATAGATGGCAGCTAGTCTCTCAATGGAAAGAGACGAGCAGGCTATCTCATCCTAGCAAAATACACATTGCTGCATGGCTGAAAACCAAAGGGGTAACAGAGATTGCCATGGTGGGCGATGGAAGTTCTGACTACGAACTTGCTCACTTCGCTGACCTTGTTTTTGCGAGAAGCTCTCTGTCCCGACACTGCGCGGAAAATGGAATTCCCTACATTTTTTACAATACTTTCAGAGAAATCAGCTCTGTGTTGAAGGCTGCGTAGCAGCCGATAAACTATTGAGCCATCGTTGAAGAAACTTTTGGAATTTCTCTTTGTTGCTTCTGCAGTATTGCAGCCCAGCATCTGTAGTTTTCCTAGAGAACTGTGAATAATTGCTGTCAACTTCAATGATTTTCCTTGCGAATTCTGTCGCCACCATTCGGAGCTCTTGCTCATGAACCACGGGATACATAATAGTGCCCTCAAAGCGGTATCCCTGAATGTGAGGTGGGGTGATATAGCTGATGCAATCCTTGCCGATTTCCGGAAGACTCCCAATCCTATGGGCGATAACTGGAATCCCATTGAGCATAGCTTCGATAACAACACGCGCCGCTCCCTCCTGGCACAACGAAGGGACGAGCAGCATGCGTGTTTCCTGATACAAGTCTCTTGGGTTCTGATAAAACGGTCTCACCGTTACGTTTCGACCTGGCTTGAATTTCGGAACATCAACCCAGTTCTGCACTGCCATGAACTTTTTCTTCGGAAGTAGTTCGGCGACCTTGGCAAAAATATCTATTCCTTTGATTGGGTGCGTGTTGACCATCGTAATGTTGGTGCGCTCCGAACGTGGAGACACAACCTGTTCAAGATTGAATAGTTGTGGCAAATAATCGGGCTTAGTGCCTGAAAGCTGGGCGAATTTTCTCCGGACAGTATCACTGATACCGAGTATTTGAACATTTTTCGTATGGAGAAGCTCATAGTATCTTTCTATCTGTTTCTGTTTGTTGGAGTCTGCTGCAGGAAACAATTCATCCACGACCATGACAATCACTATTTTTCCTGCCTTCACTGCCTCTTCCAAGGTGATCATGTGGGCCGGAGAAAAAAATACCGCAGGCGTATTCAATAGAATCACATCGGGATTGTTCATTCCCAGTAGGCATGTGATCATCTCTCTGACTTCTTCATGATGTGTGTTGAGACTTGATGTAAAATGCTCAGTCACCGGTATTCCTTGCTCTTCCCGCGTATGTGTTCCAAATTTTTCTTGAGAAGTTGCGATAGAAGCAATGCTGACGATATGACCT
>JAUSKD010000047.1 GCA_030647195.1 Candidatus Peribacter sp.
CAAGCATCTCTTCGACAATAACTACGGCACCGGGCAATCCACGCTCGATGGCATTCTCCGTTCCACAAACCTGCTCTACGCGGGCAAGACCGTGGTCGTGCTGGGCTATGGCAGCTGCGGTAAGGGAGTGGCACTGCGCGCACGTGCCATGGGGTCCAAGGTGATTGTCACAGAGGTTGCGACGGTTCCTGCTCTGCAGGCGGCGATGGATGGGTTCCAGGTGATGCCGATGGCGCAGGCGGCGCCCCTCGGGGATGTCTTCGTTACCGTCACGGGCGATATCCACGTCATCCGCATGGAGCACATCGAACGCATGAAGGATGGAGCGGTGCTGGCGAACTCGGGGCACTTCGATCACGAGATCGATGTTGCCGCGCTCGAGAAGGAGGCCAAGCGCAAGCGTCGTGTCCGGCACTACTTAGACGAGTATTTGCTCAAGTCCGGCAAGGTTGTCCTGGTGGCCGGTGAAGGACGACTCGTGAATCTGGCTTCCGCCGAGGGGCATCCGAGCGAGGTGATGAGCCTGAGTTTCTGCGGGCAGGCGCTGGCATGCGAGTACCTCGTGAAGAACAGAGGAAAGTTGCCCAGCGAGGTAATCACGCTGCCGGATGAGATCGATCAGCAGATTGCCGCCCTGCAGCTGACGGCTATGGGACTCACGATCGACACCCTCACGCCGGAGCAGGTGAAGTACCTCAGTAGCTGGGAAGAAGGCACCTGAGGCCCAAATCAGCGTGTTCTTGACAGGAAGGCATGTAATGTTTACATTACGTTGCGTCATGCTGCAGCAGTACGTCCTCCGCCACCGTCGTTCGCGAACGACGTGGCTCCGCCCGTCTTATATTCCCTGCCTTTTCCAGGCAGAGAAGCGTGCGTGAGGAGTATCCAAGCCGAATGAACCGCACCCTTCTCTCCCCAAAGAGAGCGGGTACTTCCCTGATCTTTCACCCATTCGACCAGTCTCCGCTCAGGCTACGCCCGGCAGGCAGGCTCAGGGTGAAGTCGCTCTGCTCCTTCACACCATCGATGTACGTGATGAGAAATCCGCTTCTTGTCGTATTGATGCAATGGACGGGCCCGATGGATTGGCCCAATGCGTCGATAGACGAAGAAGTGGAGATACGTATCGCCTGGAGGTTTGTTCGATGTTCCTGGATCCAGAGGGACGAGTGATCGAGTTCGCATCCCCCGAGTGTTCGGGATGCAGGCACAGTGCGCGGTCCCCGTGCGACGCTATCGCGAAGACTGCAAGTTACCTCCAACAGAGGAGGGCCTCCTCAGCACCACGAGGCCGGAAGAATTGATCGGCTTTGTGATGGGCTAGCGTTTTTCGCTGGCCAGATCGTTTAGGGTCGGACTCGGTTCGCCGAGTCCGACCCGCCCCTTAAAAGAAGCAGATTTCTCGTCATTGGTCTTTATCAGCATCGTTTTTTTAGAAAGTGATCTGCCTTCCTTTGCCTCTTATGAAGAGGCCGTCCTTTGCTCCCCCCTGGGAGTGCCAATCCTCTGGAATGAGGATGGGTAGATGTTACGGAAGGCAGTCAGGTCATTCGATGGAGTTGATGACATGGTGAAGCAGTCTGAAGAGCTCGGTGTCGTGGCTGAATTGAAGCCGGACGGCAAGCTGCGTCGGCGCCTGAGGGCTCGCAAAGCCCACCGCGTGCGCGCTGGCGTCGTGAATCTTCTGGAGGGACAGGCCAACGCCCATACCCGGCGCGCCAAACGCGCTCGGAAGCGCGGGCGATTCTCGCCCGTGCTCAGCAGGACGGCTAATGTCCTTCGCCACAAGACGCGGCGGCTCGGCGATCGATTCCACGTCCCGGTGATGCTCGTCACGGACGCCGCCGCTCACGACAGCAACAGCGAGGAGTAGGACCTGACCCATCATCCGGCTCAAGCTGCAGCTTGAGCCTATCCATTTCCCCGGGAGCGTGCTTGCATGCTCCCGGGATCCTATAAAAATCGGGGAGGCGGATCACTTTCTCAGTTGGTGGTATCCTTTTCGTCGTGGAGAACAACGCGCGCATTGCCGTATTGCTTAGGCAAATTGCCGCGCTCCTCGAGGAGCAGGGGGTGGATTTCAAGCCGACGGCGTACCGGCGTGCAGCGAAGGTGCTCGATGAGCTCAAGCGCGATGTCTCCTCTTTCAAGGAACTCAAAGAGCTGGAGGGGCTTCCCGGCATCGGCGAGAGCATCGCGAAGAAGATTCAGGAGTACCTCAAGACAAAGCGCATCGCTGCGCTCGACAAGCTCCTCGGCATGCAGGGTGGCATCCCTCCCACGCTCATGGAAGTGGAGGGGCTGGGTCCCAAGCGTGCCCGACAGCTCCAGATGGCACTCGGCATCCAAACGGTCGCAGATCTCGCCAGAGCGGCCGGGCAGGGCAAGCTGAAGGGGCTCCCGGGATTTTCAGAAACCATGCAGGCGAAACTCCTTGCGAATACCAAACGCGTATCAGAACGCACGCGCCGTTTTCCCCGAGAAGAGCTCAAAGACGACGTGGCCACTCTCCTCAAGAAAATTCGGAGCGTCAGTGGAGTGGAACGGTGCGAAGTTGCGGGTTCGTTCCGCCGCGAGAAGGAAACGGTGGGGGATATCGACGTGCTGGTCGTCACACGATCGGCGAAAAACGTGAGTGACGCCATCGCTTTGCTCCCGTTCGTCCGGGATGTCGTGGCTCATGGAGACAAGAAGCTCTCATTCGATCTTAAATCCGGAATCAGAGTGGATATCCGACTCGTCAAACGCGATCAGTGGGGTGCAGCACTGCTCTACTTCACCGGATCGAAGGAGCACAACATCGCGCTTCGCAAGCGCGCGATCCAGCGCGGATGGAAGCTGAACGAATACGGGCTCTTTGAGGGTGAAAAAATCATCGCGTCCCGGGAGGAGGAGGATATCTACAAAGCGCTTGAGCTTCCGTACACGGAGCCCCGGCAACGCACGGACATTCTGTCGTAATCTCCATTATTCTCACTGTACCTTCACGCTCTTGATCGTCGTTGCGACAACCGGCTTGCAGGCGGCATCGAACACGCTTTTTTCCGATGCGAAGACAACGGAGTAGAACTGATTCTTGCTCGTGACGTAGCCGTACTGGCTGGAACGAATATCGCGGTTCTGCACGCTGAATTCCCCCTCGACGTGGCTGGCAGTCTTCGAAATATCCTTCTGGATGATGCGCACGTTGGCCCGTGCCGTCTGCTCGCTCAGGAGCTGCTCAATGGAGGTCTGAAAATCCGCATCAGGAGGCAGCGTGCGCACCGTCACCAACAACGCGCATCCGGCATTACTCACGGCGACTTTTGTTCTTTCCGGTTCCAGGATCATCGCCTGATTCATCACGGGCCAGTCGGGATACGAAAGGGTGAAATCCGCGCTCGTGAACGTTTTGACCGGCTGGTCCGCGGGGACCAGTGTTGGGGAAACGGTTTGCTGGGCCGTGGGAATGGCAGCCTGGGTACAGGGGACTTGCGGCATGGCTGCGGAAGGATTGCCATGCCTGATCCACTGGCCATCGACGCAGAGCCATGAATCTTCACCGGAGGAGGCCCTAAGCCAGAGGGCGGAGCCGACCACTCCCGCAACGATGATTGCCAGGATGATGACCCGCAGGTTGAGGAGGTTGTTCATCGGATGAAGCATATCCCAAATCAATCACACATCCCAACGAGCATTTCCTGCGGGAATGCATCGGCCTTGAGTGCGGGGCAATCCACGGATCCGTTTCCTTCATACACGATGTTCCAGACACCGTTTTTTTGCACGGCCAGGACGATGCCTCCCGGTGTGCCCTTGGGGCCGAAACGTACGGATGCCCTCGCATGGGTTTCCGTTTGCTTGACCATCGTGAGGGAAATCTGCGACTGCGTGTCTCCGTGGAGCTGAGCCAGTCCCCAGGCAATCGATTCGAAGGCAGATGAAAAGCATGCCTCCTCCCATGCGCGCAGGCATTTCTGTTTCGGCTCGCACCACGTGTATCCGGCGGAAGGCAGGCAGCCGTGGGCGTCGCGGTCCCCGCCGACGACAGCGGGAGCAGGTTCCTTTGTCGTAGAGGAAGACAGGGAGCAGGCCGTGAGCAGCAGGGCGAGAGCGAGGAGAGTGAGGCGTTTCATGGGGATGGGGGAAAAAAAAGATGGTGTGCCCTTCGATGTCAGCAAGAGATTGAGGGCGCGAGAAGTGGTCTGCCCCGCACCAGAAACTTCGCTTCGCTCCGTTTCGGTGCGGGACACAGGATCTTCGGCCTTAAACTTCGCACTGCGTGCTCGTTTTCGGCTCGAATTCACCTGTGGCGGAGAGGGGGGGATTCGAACCCCCGAGACCCTTTCAGGTCTACGCGCTTTCCAAGCGCGCGCACTAGGCCACTATGCGACCTCTCCACGAGCGCTACTCTAGCAATCGGAAATGAGTGGAGAAAGCCGGTTTAGGGACGAAATCGAAAGTTATTCCTTCGTGCACAGACATTTGCACATCCATTTGGACCACATGGTGAGCGATACGACGAAGGCCAGCAGTGCCAGCGAGCTTGAAGTGCTCCCGAACACCATGCCGCCGATGCCGAAGTGCGTGCGGTACACCCCGGCGAGGGAGGTGATGGTGGTGAGGAAGAGCAGCAGGCAGATGACCCAATTCACTGCCACGCATGCGCCGGAACAGGAACAGCTTTTCATGAGGGAGGGGGGAACCCGCTCACCCTATCAATGTCGCATTCCATTGACAATTCCGGCTCTCTGCAATTGTGTTCCATCGGTGTTTCGCTCTGGATTCCCGGTGCGGTATGCTTCGGCTATGAAAGTATCACTCGAATGGCTGGCAGATTTCATTACATGGAAAGAGAAAGATCCCCGCGCAATCGCTCAGCGCCTGACCGCTGCCACGGGCGAAGTGGAGGAGGTCGAGGAACAGGGGGGTCAGCTTGATGGATGCTGCGTCGGAAAAGTCCTCACGCTTGCCAAACATCCCAACGCCGATCGTCTCTCGCTCTGTGATGTTTCCACCGATCAGGGCAAGAAGCATGTGGTCTGTGGTGGGTCCAATTTGCGTGTGGGGATGCGCGTGGCGTTCGCGCATGTCGGCGCGTGCGTGAAATGGCACGGGGAGGGGATGGTCACACTCGCAAAGACGAAAATTCGTGGAGAGGAGAGCGAGGGGATGATCTGCGCGGCGGAAGAACTTCAACTCGAGCACCTGTTCCCCGAAGCCACCGGTCACGAGATTATCGATCTTGGGGATGGAGACATCGGGGTCGGGACCGCGCTTCGCGCATTCCTGGGTCTTACGGATACCGTTCTGCACATCGACAACCATGCCATCACGCACCGGCCCGATCTTTTCTCGCAGATGGGGTTCGCCCGGGAGTGTGTGGCGCTTGGGCTGGCAACATGGAAGAAACCCTTCGACTTCGCTCAGGGTAAACCGAAGAAGATCAAAGAGCCCGTGTTCCCGAGGGGAGCACTTCCGTTTGAAGTTGTCGTGGAGCAGAAGAAGCTGGTTCCGCGTTACTGCGGCTGCACACTCAAGGTTGCCGGTCTCGGCGAAACGCCCGCATGGATGAAGCGGCGTCTGCTCGCCACGGGTTTCCGGCCGATCAACCTACCCATCGACATCACGAACTTTGTCACGGTGGAGCTGGGCATGCCGCTGCACAGTTTCGATCTGAAGGATTTCAAAGGAGCCGTACACATCCGCTCCTCGAAGGAGGGAGAGAAAATCCGCACGCTCGATGATGTGGAACGTGTGCTCCCCGCTGGGGCCGTGGTCATGAGCGATGATGCCGGTATTTTCGATCTTATGGGCATCATGGGCGGACTTCGCACTTCCACGACCGACCAGACGCGCGAGATCTACCTGCACAGTCCCGTGGTGGATCCCGTCGCCATCCGTAACGCGGTGATCGCAACGGGGCACCGCACCGACGCCGCCACCATCTACGAGAAGAGCGTACCGCCCGTTTTGGCGTGGGCGGGCCTGATCCGTGCGTTGGAGCTCTTTCTCTCTCTGGCGCCCGGTGCTGTGATCACTTCAAAATTGCAGTCCTGGGGCACGGACGGCGCACCCAAGCCGGTGCGATTTTCTGCGAAAGATGCCTCGCATCTTCTCGGTATGGAGATTGCCGACAAGACGGCGGAAAAGATTCTGACGGATTTGGGATTCAAAGTGGGCAGTGGAACGGTCACGCCGCCGCTCTGGCGCATCAAAGACATCACGGGTCCGCACGATCTTTCCGAAGAAGTGGGCAGAATCATGGGCTATGACCGTGTTACTCCTTCGCTCCCTCACGCATCCGTCAGCCTTCCCCCGCGTGAACGTCGTGTGCATCAGCTCCGCGACAGTCTGAAGGAGCAGGGCTTCACCGAGGTCGTTGCGCTCTCGCTCGTCGGCCCGGCATTGCTCAAGAAATGCGGCTTGGAGTCCTCCGATGCCGTGCCGGTGCTCAATGCGCTCGGGGAGGAATTGAGTGTCATGCAGACTTCCACCCTGCCGCGCCTGCTCGAGCATGCTTCGCAGAATCTCCTTTTAGTACAAGATGCCGTTCGCACGTTCACCTGTTCGCACGCATTCAATCAGCGCGAAGGCGAATGGTTCGAGTGCGGGATCCTCATGGCGGAGCGCAGGGAACATCCACTCGACGCAACACCGTTTCTTGAAATAAAACAATTCCTCTTAGATCAGTTCCGGGGGAGCGGTGTTTCCCTGGAAGTGCGCGGAGCATCCAAAATTCCACCCTTTGGCCATCCCGGTCGTTCCGCAGATCTTCTGCTCGGCGGTACGGTCGTTGGTATGGTCTGCGAGCTCCACCCGAATGTTGTCGCTGCGTTTGATCTTCCGGGCCGCGCGGCAGTCGGGCTCCTCGACCTTACGACGCTTCTGGCCCTGCCGATGCAACCGGCAATATTCATGCCGATTCCTCAATATCCTTCCATCACCTACGATCTGACGGTCACGCTGGATGCATCGAGGAAGAGCGCCGACTTCATCGCAAAAGTGCGCAAGAGCTCTCCGCTGCTCGCCGACGTGTCGGTTGTGGATCTCTACGAAGGCGCTCCTCTTGCGAAGGGGCAGTACAACCTGACGGTGCGCTGCACGTATCGGGCTTCCGATCGCACGCTGACCGAGGAGGAGGTGAAGAAGGAGCACGAGAAGATAGGGTTAGGAGTAGGGGGTACCCCACTTCGCTCCTAGCGGAACTTTGCGGGGCAAGGGGCGTAGGGAAACGGGAAATCGGGAACTAGGGAACTCGGCAAGGACAGGAGTAAAATGAGAATTCTCCATATGACGAGGCCGCGCATTTCCACCGGCACAGGCGATGACGGGCTGACCGGGCTTCTCAAAGGCGGGCGCGTTCCCAAATCCGCGATGCGCATACATGCCATTGGGACGATTGATGAACTCAATTCCATTCTGGGCGTTGTGCTCTCCGAAGACGGCCTTCCCGACGATCTTCGCAGAGAGATCGAACACGTCCAACGCGCTCTTTTTAATGTCGGGGCGGATCTTGCGTCAGTTTCAGGCGGTTCGAGACTCTCTGCCATGTACATCGGCGAATTGGAACAGTGGGGAGCGGCCATGGAGCAGGCGCTGCCCTCCCTCTCGAATTTCATCCTTCCCGGCGGATCCAGGATCGCCGCGCTTCTTCATCAGGCGCGTGCCGTAGCACGCCGTGCCGAGCGGTGGGTGGTCGGAGTGGCGCAGGAGGAATCCGTGAATCCGGAAGTACGGGTGTACTTAAACCGTCTCAGCGATTGTCTCTTCCTTGCCGCACGCATGGCCAATCGGGAGACTGGACAGTATGAAGTTAAGGTGTAAGGTGCATTTATATGCAAGGGAATGCCCCACTATCTCCAACAGAGATGGAAGGGTGGAGAATCCGCCCGTTCCAACGTGCAGTGCACGATCTGGATGCCGCAATCCAGACGAAGCCGGTCGATCCGGATGACGTTTTGATCGCATCAAGGAAGGTATTCGTGGAACAGGTGAACTTTCACCATGCCCTCCTGCCATTCTCAGCAGAAGAGAGAACGCGTGCGTTACAGAGGAGCGCGGCTGTGCGTTCGAAAATGGCACTTATGCTTGCTGCAGGCAGCGTTGCTGCGTTCCCCGCATACGCAAAATCGATTCAGGAAAAAATTGAAGCATCGCAGGAAGATGCGATGACGAGTGGACACGATTCCCGTGCAGCCTGAGTCTAAGGTCAGGTCACCGGAACCTGCGGCAGCCCCAGCACGTTCCAGAAATTGAGGACGATCAGCAATGTGAAGAACACAAGCAGCGGTATGCCGATCATAATCAGGAGCGGCGCAGAAACTCCTTCGGTCCGTTTTACGCTGCGGTAGAGGCTGGTTCCTCCGTAGAGCACCGCGACGAGTGCGAGTGGAAGATCGGCGACCTTCAGCCACCACTGAGACCAGGGAAGTCCGACGGAATTTCTGAGGAGCAGGTAGCTCACAAAGAAACTCCCGGCGAGCAGGTAGAAGAGGATGGCTGAGAGACGGTGGAGAGACTGGCTCATGCTGTCATCCTAGCTCAAGTCGGATGAACAGGGCAGGTTGTTGAGGTTTGAGAGGTTAGGAAAGCCTGAAAAGTGAGATGGCACGTTTAAGCCAAACCTTTCCTGCCTCTCTAACTTCTATAACTTCTCAAACCTCATTTCTTTCCTTTCCGCTGCACTACGATTTGCTTGCGGCCCCTGCGCCTGCGGCGGGCGAGGACTTTCTGACCATCGCGCTTCAGCATCCGCTTGAGGAAGCCGTGCTTGCGCATACGCCGACGCCATTTGAGTTTTCCTTGCATGGGGTGTTTTAAAGCTCAGCAAGCCTACAGAGGCCATAAAGGGTGGTCAAGAAATATCATTGCCTCATTACACGTGGTATGGAGACTTTTCTTTCGTGGGGGCTAGGGCACCTTGTTCGCCTGCCTGCCGGCAGGCAGGGTTCCCTAAGCCCCCACACCCCTTTACCCTCCTAACAGTAAACCGCATCAAAATATGGTCGTATTTCCTGATAGGAACTCTTATTTTCTAAACGGACGTATGTGTTTCTGTTTTGTTTGTGTTTCTGTGTGTTTTTTTCCATTACTTCCCTTCAGAAGGGTTCCTCCCTAGACTCCTCTTCGATGTATACCCTTGAGCGCCTTTCTTCCGGTCTGCCCGTTCTGACCGCTCCGAGCGAGGGCGTGGAATCTGCCACGGTCATGGTCTTTGCCGGTGCGGGGTCGCGCTACGAACGGGAGCAGGACCGCGGCATCAGCCACTTTCTGGAACACATGTTCTTCAAGGGCGGCGACAAATACCTGACGACCAAGGACGTGAGTGCGGCCATCGAGGGGGTCGGGGGCGACTTCAACGCGTTCACCGGCAAGGAGTATGCGGGGTACTACGTGAAGGCCGCGGCGAAGCACCTGGATCTTTCGTGTGATGTGCTCAGCGACATGCTCCTCAATGCCAAGTTCCCGCAGGAGGAGATCGAAAAGGAGCGTGGCGTGATCATGGAGGAGGAGCGGATGTACCAGGACACGCCCATGTATCGCGCCGGCTGGGATTTCGAGCAGCTCCTCTACGGCGATCATCCGCTTGGGTGGGATACCATTGGCACAGAGAAGGTGATCCGGTCCGTGATGACGACAGATTTCCTGCGTCACAAAGAAGCGCTCTACACGCCCGACAATCTTGTCCTCGCCTTCGCCGGAAAGGTGGACCAGGTGCAGGCACGCGGTCTCGCCGAAAAGTTTTTCAAAAATATTGCGGGGAAGAAGAAGAACAGGTTCGCTGCGTTCGATACATTCGGTCCTGATCGGGTGTACCTCAGAACCAAGAAGACGGAGCAGGCACATCTCGTTTTGGGTGTTCCCGGCTTGGGCGCGCTCGACAAGGACCACTTTGCCATGAAACTGCTCGCCATCATTCTCGGTGGCAACATGAGCTCCCGGATGTTCCTGAATATCCGCGAGGCCAAGGGCCTCTGCTACTACATCTCGACGGAGGTGGACAGCTACCTGGATGCCGGATCCCTCTCGACGCGCGCCGGCATAGACCAGTCACGCCTGCACGAAGCCATTTCGCTCATCATCCACGAGTATGACGAATGTGCGAAAGGCGGGGTGACCGATGAAGAGCTCGTCCGTGCCAAGGATTACTTTACGGGCCGCGTAACGCTCTCGCTGGAGGATACCGAGGAGCGGGCGCACTTCTACGGCAAGCAGCAGCTGCTGTATCCCAAAGTGCGCGACCTTGAGCAGTACTTCAAAGAGATCCACGCCGTCACAAAGGCGCAGGTGAATGCGCTCGCCAAGCGGCTCCTCACGCACAAGGCGCTCCGGCTCGTCGTGATCGGCCAGGAGGAGAATAAGGGCAAATTGGAGGAGTTAATTGCATGAGAAACAAGAGGGGGATTTTAGATTGGGCAGAATATTTCTTGTTCCCTGGATACTGCGTGCTGCATACTGCGTACTACCTATGCAACGTACCCTCATCCTCCTCAAACCCGATGCCGTCTCGCAGAAGATCTGCGGCAAAGTGCTCTCCCGCTTCGAAGAAGCGGGCTTAAAAGTCTGCGGCATGAAGATGATCCATCTCAAACCCGAACTCCTGCGTGAACACTATGCGCATATTGCCGACAAGCCGTTCTACCCCGAGGTGGAGGAATTCATGGCGTCCGTTCCCGTGATCGCCATGGTGATGGAGGGTGAAGAGGCCGTCGCCAAGGTGCGCGAGATGCTGGGCGTCACCGACAGCCGCAAGGCCGCCCCCGGCACCATCCGCGCGCAGTTTGGCAAGGATCAGATGGTAAACGTGGCCCATGCGTCTGACAGCCCGGAGAGCGCCGAAAAAGAGGTGAAGCGGTTCTTTGCGGAGAGTGAGCTTTTTAAGTACTAGGGTTTCTTCTTCCAGAATGGCAGGAGTCGCATAACTTTTTGACGAAGATTCCCGATTAAGGAAATGGATTTTTCTTGTCCCGATTCCGTGCGTGTGAAGCGGTAGACAGTGCCGCTTTTCGTGAGAACCTCGTATCCCCCCGCCTTCGCGCGACGCTCCACGACATTGGAGGTGTGGATATTACCCTCATCATCGCTCTTCACGGACATGCGCTCGCCCACTCTGCAGTGAGTGAGCAGACACCTCGAAAAAATGATGGTCACAGTTCCGGTCATTGGATCTACCTTTTCCAGTGACCCCAACTCAAAATGCTCTAGTGGAGTGTCCAGCTGGGTAGGGGGGCCATCCATGGGTGGATCAATCGTTTCTGCCATGTTCGTCAGGTTGTTGGTTCTGGCAGGAGGGATCACTGCTCCGTATCGATTTCCTTGCCCACCTTTTGCTTGAGCGGTGGCTGCGACGTCGGTTTGACGACGGGAACACCCGGCTCTTTGTGGCTCAGAAGCCATCCGATGGCCGCGTCCATCTGCGGGTCCAACTTGGCTGCGGTTTCCTCCGGTGTGCGATCCACATCGATATCCGGATGGATTCCTTCCTTGCTCAAATCCTTGCCTCCCGGCGTCAGCCAGCGGGCGACGGTCACGCGCAGACTGCTGCCACCCGGCAGATCGAATACCTCCTGCACCGTTCCTTTGCCGAAGCTCGTCTTGCCGATAATGATGCCCCGCTTGTGATCCTGAATCGCTCCGGCAAAGATCTCGGAGGCCGATGCGGAACCCGCATTGATGATTACGGCCAGCGGCAGATCCGGATCGAGCGGGCGACCGTTCACGTAGTTCGAAACCGGTTCCCCTTCGCGGCGCTGCACCGTGACGACTTTGCCCTGTTTGAGGAAGAGCGAAGCCAGCTCCACGGCGCCATCCAGGTACCCTCCGCCGTTGAAGCGCAGATCGATGACGATGCCACGGACGGGCTCTTTCTCCTTCTGAAAGTCCCGCAGGGCCGCCTCAACTTCACCGATGGTCTCGTCGCCGAACTGATTCAGGGCAATGACGCCGATAGAACCGCTCGCGGTCTGCTTCACCTCGGCCTCCACGCTCGGAATGGTGATGTCATCGCGCTTGATCGTCAGCTCCATCGGCTCCGTTTGCTCAGAGCGCAGGATGGTCAGCTTGACGGGCGTGCCCTTGGGGCCGCGAATGCGCTGGACCACATTCGTGAGGGTTTCACTGGTGATGTCGGCTCCATCCACTTTGATGATCATGTCTTCCGGCTGCAGGCCCGCCGCCTGTGCCGGAGAGCCCTTCAGGGGCGCCACAACGACGATATTGCCGTCTTTCATCGTGAGCTCGGCGCCGATGCCGTGCAGTTTGCCGCCCAGCCCCTCTTTGAAGTCCGTATTCTCGCGTGGGGTCATGAAGGTGGTGTAGGGGTCACCGAGTGCGCGCACGAGTCCCGAGGTGGCGCCAAAGAGCATGTTGGTGGTTTCCAGTTTTTCGGGGGCGATGTAGTGCTGCTGCAATAGTCTCCACACTCCCCAGAGCAGCGCCAGATTCACCTCCTTCTCCGGGTCGTGCACCAGTGTTCCGCTTGCGGTCTTTCCCTGGTACAGGAATTCCAGCTGGCTCATCGTATCGGCGACCTGCTGCTGCGCGTAACGCATGCCCAATCCCCAACCGAGTGACAGGGTGATGAGAGGCAGCAGAACGACGATGCCGATGCGGAAGGCACGCTTCATGTGTGGAAGCATGATACACGATTTAGGGATTGGGGGATTAGTTATTAGGGATTAGGAATTGGGACTTAGGAATTGGGACGATTTACTGTTTTCGGTTTGTTTTTTGCACAAAGCTCATCCTCAACTGAGGATCGTTGGGTTACAGATGATTGAATCGGTCACTGCATTGAAATCGTCGTTCCTGTACTATTTATCTGTGACGCGCATTCCTGCAGCACTCGAGCGCAGACTCCAGCAACTCTTCCCCCGCGTGCGGGAGCGGGAGCAGTTCGTTGCGGAAATCATCTCGCGCGAGCTCGATGGTCCACTCAAGCTTCCACTGGAGGATCAACCGGAATCTGTCGGGGGCACGCTCCACCTCTTCACCGATGGCGGATCGCGCGGGAACCCGGGGCAGGCGGCCATCGGCTGCATTCTGGAAGATCCTGCCCGCGGGATGACACTGCGGGAACACATGGAACGGATCGGCATCGAGACCAACAACGTCGCGGAGTACAGGGCGCTGATCGAGGGACTGAAGATCGCAAAGCGGTACCAACCCAACCGCCTGATCTGTCATCTCGATTCCGAGCTCATCGTCCGGCAGCTCAACGGCGACTATCAGGTGCGCATGCCGCATTTAAAGGTCTTCGTGGAGGAAATCCAGGCGCTGTCGCGTTCCTTCCATTCCATCTCATTCAAGCACATCCCCCGTTCCGATAACTTCCGGGCCGACGCGCTGGTGAATAAGGCGCTCGACGAGCATCCGGCACCGAAATTTCGGGGGTTAGGGAACTAGGATTAGGGAACTCGGTTCATCTTCACATTCGATTTCCCGATTTCCCTAATTCCCGATCCACCGTTACCATTCGTTCGTGCGTTGGCGGATCCCTCTCATTGGCTGCATCGCTGTTCTCTGGATCCTTCCGACGGGGGCCAGCGCTGCCGCGCTGACATACCGCTACCAGCACCACCTCTTCACCATTGCGGTCGGCAAGGAATGGCAGGAGCCCAGAGAGGCATGGACGTATCAGGGGCAACCAGTGAAGGTGCCTGCGGCATTTCGTGTGGATGGCGATCGTGTTCCATCCCTTCCGTCCGGGTTTGTGCGTTCGGAGGAAATTTCCTGGAATCACGATGCGATTCGCGCCGCGCTCAAACGCCAGATTGCCTCCACATTCGATCGGTCTGCGGGCTCGGTTGTGATTCGAGGCGGTACCGGGGGAACGGTCACGTTCGAAGGCGTGGGCATGCTGGGGCGCCGCCTTGATCTGGAGCGCGCCGTCACGCTTACGGTGAGTGCGCTTGAGGAAGGGATTTCGGATATCACGCTGCCGG
>JAUSKD010000057.1 GCA_030647195.1 Candidatus Peribacter sp.
CCGGACCGAAAGAAAACCACCCCGGACTCTTCTCCCTCCTCTTCCAGAAACCGGAGGAGACATTGCTGCAATTCAAAACAGACCTCAGCACGCAGTCGTTCAACGCCATTGCGGAGAGCGATCTGCGCGAGTCTCTGCGCACCTTCTGGCGCGATGAGCAGCTGCAATTATCGCATGCCGTGGGGGCATCCCACCTGTTCACACTCCAGCCGGATGACACGCTCTCGGAAATGGAAACCATCCCCTTCGAAATCCGCCCGCCTGCGACCTACGCTGAGTATATTGAAAATGCGGAACCCCTGCTCCGGGCTCTCGGCCTGCCGGCCCCCCTCCTCGAAGAGTATCGCAAACGCAGCGCAGAAGCCTTGAAACTGGGAGAGTATTACACGCTCGTGGACGACCTGAGCTACTGAAATGCCCTCAGGATCGTTCTGAAAGCACGGATTTGGGTTGCCCGCCCCGAACGTATTGCTATGCTGGCACAGCTTTCCTGCCGTGGTGGCGAAACTGGTAGACCTGCCTGCCGGCAGGCAGGCGCGCATGCATTTCCTAGAAATATGTACACGGTTTATGTCCTGCAAAGTACTACACATAAATACCTGTACGTTGGCTTAACGAACAATCTTCTGAAGAGAGTGAAACAACACCAGGATGGTAAAGAGAAAACTACTCGTCCTTACCGGCCATTTCGGTTAGCATACGAAGAACATGTCCCATCCCGAGAAAGGGCAAGAATGAGGGAAAAATATCTGAAATCTGGCTGTGGCAAAGAATGGCTGAAAGGTTGTATAGCCCAATCAGACATTGCTGCGAGCCCTCGGGCTGTCCACCACTGCAGGCAGGCCTGATGCTGCAGCGCGGGAAGTACCGGCCCGTGGATGACCTGAGCTACTAAAAAGCCTTTGGGATCGCTCCCGATTACACGGTTTTGTGTTGCCCGCCCCGAACGTATTGCTATGCTGACACAGCTTTCCTGCCGTGGTGGCGAAACTGGTAGACGCGCTAGCTTGAGGGGCTAGTGTCCGTTACAGGACATGGGAGTTCGAGTCTCCCCCACGGCACCAAAATTCATGAAAGAGACACCTGCGTGTAGTATCGCCCTATGGATCTTCCCTTCACTGGTGAGTACTTCGTCCAGGGCAAAACATCCAAACGCATCCAGGAAGATACGGAGGCGCGCTACCGGTTTGCGCAAGACTACGTACGAGGAAAGGACGTTCTCGAGATCGCATGCGGCACGGGGTTCGGCACGGATTTTCTGAAGAAGGCTGGGGCCCGGTCCGTCACGGGAGGGGATATCTCGGAGGAAGCACTGGCCTACGCCCGCAGTCACTATGCTGCAGACGGCATCACGTTCATCGGAGCGCACATCGAAGCACTGACATTCACGAAACAATTCGACGTCATCATCTGCTTCGAAACCATCGAGCATGTTCCACGCTATCGCGATGCCCTCGCCGGCTTGTTCCGTGCACTCAGGCCCGGAGGCGTGCTGCTCTTAACGACGCCGAACAGAACCATCACCTCCCCCCGGATTCGCTCAATGCACATCCCCATCCCCTCCTCGTTCCACACGCAGGAATTCACCCCCGATGAAATGCGCACGCTGCTGGTGCAGACGGACTTCAGCGAAGGATCGTTGCGGCTCTTCGGGCAGCGGCAACAGCCAAAGATCCCCATGCGGGCACTGCGCTTTCTTTACAAAAAGCTCTTTGACCCGGGCCACCGCACCAGTCCGAAATTCGAGTCTCTCAGACGCTTTCTCCAGCCGCGGATTTTTCTCTACGTCGCGGAAAAGCCCCACGCTAGCTTGAGGGGCTAGTGTCCGTTACAGAACATGGGAGTTCGAGTCTCCCCCACGGCACCAATCAAACAGAAACCTCATCTCACACAGTCGCTTCCTGATCCGCCTCTACGTTTTGCCTTACCCATTCCTCCAGCGCCGGGTCTCTGCGGGGATCCAGTGCCCTCTCTTGTCGCCAGCCGGGCGAGCCGATCGCCCGTTCCAGTTCCTGAATACGCCGATGACTGAGCGGTTCGTCTTCTCTTCTGCGTTCGATTGCTTTTAGCATAGGAAAACTCTAGCACGCTCCGACCGCTTTTCCTCTGAGGGAAGCGCTTTCGAAGTCGCGTCAGTCGCTGCGAAAGCGCTACGGGAGCCGGATTTTCGTGCGTCCGGAAATCAGTGGAACTCCGGCCACCTCTTCAATCTTGCCTTCTCTTCGCGCGTGAGCGGCAGACTGTCGGCAAATCTGAGCAGGTCGCTCTTGCTCAATTTGGCCCCGCGCGTGAGCTTTTTGAGTTGCTCGTAGGCCCCGGCGACGCCGTGCTTGCGCAGGAGGATCTGAATGGCCTCGGCGAGGACCTCGGGGTGACTGTCGAGCTCGTGCTTCAGCATCGCGCGATTCACTGAAAGCTTGCCGATGCCCTTCCGCAGGGATGCGATTGCCAGCACGTGATAGCCGAACGCGACACCGATGTTGCGCTGGACCGTGGAATCGGAAAGATCGCGCTGGAGCCTGCTCACCGGCAGCTTCTCCGCAAAATGCGAAAAGAGCGCTGTAGAAAGCCCCAGATTGCCCTCCGCATTCTCGAAATCGATGGGATTCACCTTGTGCGGCATGGTGGAGGATCCCACCTCGCCCGCAATCACCTTCTGTGCAAAGACCCCGCGGGAAATGTACAGCCACACATCGCGGCTGAAATTCAGCAGGATCGTATTGATGCGGCTCATGACATGGCCAAGCTCGGCCAGATCGTCGTGCGGATTGATCTGCGTCGTGTGCGTGAGCGGATCCAGGCCGAGGGAACGCATGAATCGTTTTCCGAAGGCCTCCCAGGCGACGTCGGGATACGCAATGGAATGTGCCGCGTAGTTGCCCACTGCCCCGCCGAACTTGCCCTGCATACGAAACGCCTTCAGTTGAGCCATCTGGCGCCCGAGCCGGTCTGCGAAGACGGCAAGCTCTTTCCCCACGGTCGTGGGGGTCGCCGGCTGGCCGTGCGTGAGACTGAGCATCGGAACTCTCTTGAGCCTGCCGGACATCGCAGCGAGTGTGCGATGGAGTACTTTTACTTCCGGAAGAATGATGGATTTGAGTGCTCGATGAATGAGCAGTCCGTAGGAGAGGTTATTCACGTCCTCACTCGTGAGGGCGAAGTGCAGAAAGGATGTGTACGGCTTGAGACCGGCAATACGCTCGATTTTTCCCTTCAGAAAATACTCCACCGCCTTCACATCATGGTTGGTCGTGCGCTCGATCGTCTGGATGGATAAGGCATCTCTGGAGGAAAAACGCTCAATGATCTGCTCCAGAGCTGTGACCTGCCGGGCCTTCAGCCGCGGCAATTCACGGATGCCCGGTTCACCGGCCAGAGCCATGAAATACCGGATTTCCACTTCGGCGCGTGCACGCATGAGCGCCTCTTCACTGAAAAAAGGACGCAGCGCCTCAGTCGATCTGCGGTAGCGCCCATCCAGAGGGGAAAGCTCGTTCATGGGTTCCTATTGTAGCAGGAGTGTGTCCCACCCCCAAGTCGAAATCACCGTAATCCTTCGGCCGGATGAGGGAATGGTGACGAATTCACAATATCAATAAATTATGTTATAATTGATTGAACACATGACACCGACTCCATTGCTCTCCATCGTTCTGCCCTCCTATAACAACGGAGCGCTCCTTCCGGCAACGATCCGGCGCATTCGGCATACCTGCCCGAAGGATACAGAGATCGTCATCGTGGCTGACGGAAGCTCAGACCAAACAGCACATATCCTGTCGCGTTTCTCCAGCCATCGTGTGCGCGTCATTCTACGAAAGGTGCGCCGCGGAAAAGGTGCTGCAGTCCGGGATGGTGTTCGGATTGCGCGCGGGCGGTACATCGGCATCATCGACGCGGATATGGCCATTGATCCGTCATACGTTGTACAGGGACTGGCATTACTGAAAAAGGATCACTCGCTGGATGCAGTGATTGCCAGACGCACCGTCTACCATACCAACACAACGCGTCTGATATTTCACACGGTATTCCACTGGGTTGAATTCCTGCTCTTTCGCATGCCCTACCATGACACGCAGGCACCTATGAAGGTGTTCCGTGCTCCGGTGGCGAAAGCCGTGTTTGCGAAGCTACAGACACGCAGTTATGCCTTCGACATCGAGGTACTGTTCCGAACAATGATTCGGAGACGTGGCGTTATGGAACTGCGCACTCTGCAGCGTAAAACATCGAGCAGTCTCCGGTGGAATTTGCTCCTCTTCTCCTCAATTGAGCTGCTGCGCATGTACCGCACATACATAGCGCATATCGTTGTCCGGCTTTTCATGAAAAAACAGAGGCATGCTCCGTTCATGGATATCTTTACGCTGCGGCACTTACTCCTCTGGCCATTGAGTTTGCCGATGCTGTGGATCCTGAAGTTCTTCTATCATTTTGTGAAAAAACCCATGGTCGTGAACCACGCCAATCTTCCCATATATCCATCAAAAAAACCGGTACTCGTCCTGCGTCAGAGAACAACGTAAAAGCATCATACCTCTGCAGACGGTTCGACGGAGTTCTCTTCTTCCCCGTCCGGTGCCTCTTCCGGTTCCGGCTCTTGCACCACCTGCTTCCGTCCTTCGAAGATATCGGTGAACTCGTCCACGGTCATCGTCTCTTTCTTGAGCAGGACTTTGGAAAGTAACTCCATCTTGTCGCGATGCTGCCGGAGAAACGACAACGCCCGTTCGTACTGAATCTGAATGGTTTTTCTCACGAACTCGTCGATCTTGCGGGCCATCTCTTCGGAATAGTTGCGCGCAGCGGCCGGTTCCACCCCGAGGAACATCGTCCCCTGCCGCTCGCCATAGGCCACGGGACCGATGTCGTCATCCCCCATGCCGTAGCGCATGGCCATGGAACGGGCGATCTGGGATGCATGCTCGATATCGGAGCTGGCACCGGTGGTCATTTCGTTGAAGACGAGCTGCTCCGAGGCGCGCCCGCCAAGCAAACCGCAGATTTCGTCCAGGAACTTGGTGCGGCTGGTGGTGTAGGTGTCTTCCTGCGGCAGGAACCACGTCACACCCAGCGCCGTGCCGCGCGAGACAATGGAGATCTTGTGGAGGGGATCGCTCTCTTTGCAAAGATGCCCCACGATCGCATGACCGAGCTCATGGTAGGCCGTGATCTCCTTCTCGTGCGGCGTCAATTTACGTGAGCGCTTCTCGGGACCCACCGTCACTTTCTCGGTGGCATCCACCAGGTCGCGCTGTGTCAGGGCGACATGCTGGCGCTTGGCGGCAAAGATGGCCGCCTCGTTCATGATGTTCTCCAGATCCGCACCGGTGAGCCCCACGGTCTGCTTGGCGACATCATGGAGCCGCACGCCCTTGGCAAGCTTCTTGTTGCGGCAGTGCACGCGCAAAATCTGCTCCCGGGCCTCAAGGTCGGGCTTGTCGATGAAGATGCGCCGGTCAAAGCGCCCGGGCCGCAGCAGCGCCACATCCAGCACATCCGGCCGGTTGGTCGCTGCAATGACGATCACATTCGTTCCTTGTTCGAAACCATCCATCTCGGTGAGGATCTGATTGAGCGTCTGCTCGCGCTCGTCATGCCCGCCGCCGAATCCGGCCCCGCCGCGCTGCCGGCCCACGGCATCGATCTCGTCGATGAAGATGATGCTGGGCGCATTGCGCTTGGCGCGGAGGAACAGGTCGCGCACTCGGCTGGCCCCCACTCCCACAAACATCTCGACGAATTCCGAACCCGCCATCGAGAAGAACGGCACGCCCGCTTCGCCGGCAACGGCCCGCGCGAGCAGAGTCTTGCCCGTTCCCGGCGATCCGACGAGCAGAACGCCTTTGGGGATTTTGGCACCCAGATTGATGTACTTGCGGGGATTCTTGAGGAAGTCGACCACCTCCACGAGATCTTCTTTCGGCTCTTTACAGCCGGCCACATCCACGAAACGCGTCTTCACCTGTGTGGCATCGGATAACTTCGCCCGAGATTTTCCGAACGAAAGAGCAGTGGATTGACTACGCGCAATGCCCCGAAAGAGCCAGATCACCCCGCCGATGATCAGCATGAAGAAGAGGAGATCCGGCAGAATCGCCAGCAGAATATTCGTCGCTTCGCGGTTCTCGACCTCCACGATGGTCGCATTTTTGGGATCATTCCAGCCGAGATCACTGATCGAGTCCGAGGCTTCTTTGTATGAGCTTAGGACCGAACCCGAGGACATCGTGGCGTAAACCTTGTTATCGCGGATGACGATCTTCGTGAAATCCATCTTCGCATAGCCGCGGGTGATTGCGCTCAGCGGCACCTCCCGTGCCTGGGCTTCTTTCTGACCTGTGCGCGTCGGCGCCATGATGGAGTAGATCGACATCCCGACAAGCACGACGAAGAGCAGGATCCCCAGGATCTGCTGTCGGCTCCCCGATGGACGTCCGCGCATAACGGGCATAGGCACAGAATAGCGAAAGTGCCGGAATCTGGCATCTTTTTTGTCCACTGTTCCTCAATGGGCCATAGAGCGATTGGCGAACGAAAGAAGTACCACTACACTGCTTCCCATGATGCTTGCAAAAATCAAAGAGGCGTTCACTCGCCCTGCCGTGCTCTTCGGCCTCCTTGTGCTTCTCTTAAGCTACCTGACGTACTTCCAGAACTACAGCTACCCGCCACAGTTGTTCTGGGACGAGAACTACCACATCGCCAGCGCCCAGAAGTATCTGAATGGCGTGTACTTCATGGAGCCGCATCCCCCGCTCGCCAAGCTCCTCATCGCGCTCGGGGAGCAGATCTACCATCCGAATGCCGCTGCCGATCAATTCATCACGACAGACTACGCACGGGATCTGTCGGAGGGCTTCTCCTTCGTCGGCTACCGCTTCTTCCCCGCCCTCCTCGCCTGGCTCACGGCACCAATACTGTTCGGGATCTTCCTGCTGCTCACCAAAAACCCCCAACAATCGACTCTGCTCTCGTTTCTCTACATTTTCGATAACGCGCTCATCGTGCATTCGCGCGGCGCCATGCTGGAATCCACGCTGCTCTTCTTCATCGCACTCACCATCCTCGCTTTCCTGCTCCTTCTGGATACCAGAGACAGACCCAATGTGTTCTTTCCTTCCGCAGTGCTTTTTGGAGCAGCCTTCGGCGCAGCCATGACCACCAAAGACACGGCGCTCATCCTGATCCTCCTGGTACCGTTCCTCCTGTGGAAGCTGAAGTCAGACCGACAGATTATTGGACGGATGCTTGGCGCCATGGGCTTGTCTTTTGCCATGGTGTTCTGCGGTGTCTGGTACGCGCACTTCGCCATCGGTACGCATATCAACGCAAGTCTTCCGGATAACGGCTACTACCAGGCATCCGAAGAGTACAAGGCCATTCTGGATCAGGGTCTCACGCGCTCACTGAGTTCCTTCCCGGTGATGCTGCAGGATTCGCTCAAGTTCACTTCGCACTACGCCCGCGGCGTGCCCCGCCTCGATCTCTGCAAGAAAGATGAGAACGGCAGTCCCTTCTACTTCTGGCCACTCGGCGCCCGGTCCATCAACTTCCGCTGGGAAACGCCTGAAGGCACGCAATACCGCTACCTCTACCTGCAGGTGAACCCCGTGATCTGGTGGGCCAGCTTCGCCGCCGTGCTGCTCGGCATCGGCCTGCTTGCCTCTCAGCTCTTCTTCCCGTTCAAAGAGCCGCTCCGTCACCGGTTCCTGCTGACGGTTTTCAGCACGCTCTACGTCTGCTACATGATCGCCATCAGCACTTTGGACCGCGTGATGTACCTGTACCATTACTTCCCGCCTCTCTTCTTCGGCTTCATCATCCTTGGCTTGGTCTTCCTCGAGCTCAAACGCTTCTGGGTCTGGGAATGGAGCCTCCAGGGAAAGAAGATGGGCCTGCTCGTTTTCGGCCTCCTCATCTTCGCCTCGTTCCAGTTCTACCGTCCGCTGACGTACTACCAGCCGCTGACGGATGAACAGTTCGCCCGGCGCGCATTCTTCCCGCTCTGGGAACTGACGTGCGTGAAGTGTGACAAGATGAGTACCCTCGCCATCCCCTGCAAGGAACCGTGAACGGTTAGTGCTGAAATCCCTCGCGCCTCAGGGCCAGAAGATCCCGGAACATGCGGAAAATCACGCCAAGATGTGCTCCGGTCTGCACGCCCTTCAGTCGCTGATAGTGGTGTACCGGCACCGTTTTCCATGGAATGCCGAGACAGTGGAGACGGTAGAACATCTCCGCGTTGATCAGTGCTCCCGTGGCATGAACAGGACGGATTCGTGGCCATAAATCCCTGCGCCAGACCTTCATGGCACAGTTGATGTCGCGGATCCACACGCCAAGCACAATGAATGTGAGAATGCCAAACAGCTTGGCATTGACCTTGCGGATGAAGGGGTCGGCACGGTGGAGCCTGCGCCCCGTCACGAACTGGTACTCCTGAAGGAACGGAAGAAGCCGGCTCCAATCCTCCGCATGAAACTGCCCGTCGCTGTCCATGAAGCCGACAAAGTCCATCGTGGCCGCGTCACATCCCGCCCGCACGGCACTGCCGTAGCCGAGATTATGCCGATGTCGCACAAGACGAATTTCGGGCAGCCGGGCGGCAAGGCCCTGCAGCACATTCCACGTTCCATCCTTCGAACCGTCATCCACTGCGACAATTTCCATGGCGATGCCTTCCCGCGCCCCCCAGGAACGCAGGTCTTGAATCGTGCCTTGAATGTTCTGCTCCTCGTTATAACACGGAAGCACGATGGAAAGACGCATGAGACAACGGCACTGTAACGATGGTGCAGGGAAGGACGCAATGAAAAGTCCGTCTGCATGGATCGGTGCCCTGAGACGGGCTAGACTGACGATCGTGCCATCAGCACTCGTCACCGGCGGATCGGGATTCTTCGGCGGCCTGTGTAAGCGAAGCCTCCTGAAACAGGGGTGGGAATGTGTCAATCTCGATCTAGTGGAGGACACCGACACGCACCCGAAACTCACCAGCATCCGTGGGGATATCCGCGATGTGCAGCTGCTTGAAGCCATATTCGGAAAGCACCGTTTTGACGCTGTCTTTCACTTTGCGGCGGTGCTCGCCCATGGCTCGCCGGACAAAAATTTTCTCTGGACCTCGAATGTGGATGGCACGCGGAACGTCGCCGAGGCCGCAGCCCGGCATCATGTGAAATCCATGGCCTACACCTCCAGCAACTGTCTGTGGGGCGAGAGTATGGGACGACCCATCACGGAAGCGGATGCTCCGCACCCGATCGAGCTCTACGGACGCTCCAAGTGGGAAGGAGAGAAAGTGCTGCAACCCTTTCGCAATCACCTGAACATCACGACGATCCGCTGCCCGACGATCATGGACGCGGAACGGCTGGGACTTTTGGCCATCCTGTTTGAATTCATTGCGGACGGCCGCAAGGTCTGGGTGGTGGGCAAGGGCGATAACCGCTACCAGTTCATCTATGCGGGCGATCTGATCGCCGCCTGCCTGCAATCCCTGTCCCTGACCTCCTCCGAAACCTTCCACATCGGCTCGGATCATGTGAAATCCCTCCGGGACGTGTACGACTATGTGGTGCACAAGGCCGGCACCGGCGCACGGATCGCCTCGCTCCCCAAGCTGCCGACCCTGCTCGGGATGCGCGCCGCCTACTGGCTGGGCTGCTCCCCGCTCGGGCCCTACCACTACAAGATGATCGCAGAGAGCTTCGAATTCGACACGAGCAAGATCAAGCGCATGCTCTCGTGGCAACCCACGCTCAAAAACGAGGAAATGCTCTGGAAAGCCTACGAGTACTTCGCCACCCACCGCGAGGAGCTGAAGCACCGGGAACACGCTTCGGCACACCGGCAACCCGCGAAGATGGGCATCATCCGGTTACTCAAATGGCTCTCCTGAACATGAGGGTATTCCTCAGAACGGAGATCCGTTATGATGGATAGGATCTCTCGCCTGAATGTCATCGAAATCCTCTCCACTCTTTGTCTCGATCGGGGCGGCCATGCTGCTCCTGACCATTGGCCTCTACGCTCTGCTCTCGCATGAGATCACGCCGCTCTTTTCGGATGGAAAGTACCGGATCGGCGAAGGTCCGTGGCAGACATTCACCGACACCCTGCCCTCCGCTGTGGACAGCCCGCAGTACCTCGACCTGACATTCTCGCTCGGGCTCCGGACGCTGCACTCCCGCAACTTTCAGATCATCGCCGACGACTGCGTGGAAAAGCTGTCCGTGAATGAACAGGCCGTGGGGCAGCATGTCATTCCCTTCTGCGATCTCTCGCACGGCAGAGTGCTGGATTTGGGCCCCAAGCTACATGCAGGGAGCAACCAGATTGCCATGACCATCCAGAACGTGGGCGGGCCGGCTTCGTACACGTGGCGAATCGCCTGGTGGGATCCACTCCTGCTGAGTCTTCGGGTACTCCTGCTCCTCGGGCTCATCGCCGGTGTCGTGCTGCTCGCAAAGGGGCTTGCGCTGTCGCGATGGCAGAATACGTTCTTCGGCGTGTTCTCGCTCGGTGTCGTGCTGCGCCTGCTGTATGTGTTCGCAACCCCGTACCAGGTACGGGCCTACGACGCGGACGGGCACCTGGAGTACATCCAATACGTGGCCCAGCATCTCGCCCTCCCGTCCATCCGGGACGGATGGGAGTTCTATCAGGCTCCTCTGTACTACGTGCTCACGGGGCTCTGGCTCCATATGGGCACGGCCTTCGGACGGGCGCTCTCGCTCCTCATCCGGGACATCCAGTGGATTGCGTTCTTCTCTTCGGTGGTCACACTGGCCGGCATGGGCTGGATCGCCACCCTGGTGTTCTCTCCGAAGGAGAAACTGGAGCGCGTGCTCTTCTTCGCTTTACTCGCCGTTCTCCCGTCGATCGTGTTCCTCGCCCCGAGGATCAACAACGACGTCCTTCTCTTCCCCCTCGAGGTCTTCTGCTTCGGATTCCTGATCGCGTGGTGGCAGAACGGACGCTGGAAGAACTGGTGGGTCGCGCTGTTGCTGCTGGCACTCTCGATTCTGACGAAAACGAACGGCCTGCTGCTGGTTCCGGTGGCTTTTCTGTTGCTCGCCCTGAGACAGCGTCTTCCCCTGAAAAAGAAAGTCCTCGTCGGTGCGGTGAGCCTGCTGTTCCTCTCTCTGGCCACCGGATGGATGTTCACCCTGCGCAGCGGGGCTTCGATCGATCAACCCCTCGTCGTGAACACGGGCAATTTGAGCTCGGCCCTGTATGTCAAAAACAATGTCGAGACGTTCTCCGAATTCAATCCGTTTCGCATGGCCGTGTATCCCTACAACAATCCGTGGGATGACGCGTATGGACGCCAGTACTTCTGGGAGTACTTCTTCAAGTCAGCATTCTTCGGAGAATTCGATCTGGGGGCAACCCTCAAGCCCCTCGCCTCCTCCATCCTCGTGTGCGGGTTCCTCGCGCTCCTCTATGCCGCCTACGGGGCATGGACGTGCATCCGCAGGGAAGGACTCGACACCCTGCCGCTCTGGGGAGGAGCGGGCCTGCTCCTGCTCGGCCACGCCCTGCACCGCGCCGTCACGCCCCACAGCTGCGCACAGGACTTCCGCTTCTCGCTCCTCGTGAGCGTACCTCTGGTCTTCTTCGCCATCCGGGGCTTAAGGCAGACCCACTCGCCTTTCCTGCGCTCCACGGGCGTGGTGATTCTGCTCGCGTCCATTGCGCTCGAGATCGCACTGCTTGTCGGCATTGTTGTGACTCTGTGATCAATGGTTGCTCCCCGAAATCGCAAACGGCATCTTGGTATCGCCAGTCTTCTTTGTGCCGGAGCCACTGCCTTGTGCATCATCTCTTGGATAGTGGTCTGGCCACAAAGTACACACGGGACGTATGAGATCGGAACAACCGTCTCGGCGTTCAACCCCCCTCTCTTCCTGCAAAATGCCCCCAGAGGGAATATTGCCATTGTGGAGACGATGGTCCTTTCCCCTTGGCATCCGCACCTGTACTACTTCGGACTCGACAACTGCCTGCAGTCTCTGACCGTCAACGATATCCCCCAGCCGATTCCACAAGACTTCTGCGATGGGCATAGAGACAATGTGATCGATCTCGGCTCTGTCCTGCACGCAGGAACCAATATCATCAGCATGACGGTGCACAACGGCGGGGGTCCTGCCGGCGTGCATATCCGGGTGGCCAATCATGATTCCCTGAGGCTCCTGCTGCTCTCTTTTTTCATTCTCACTTTCTCAACATATTTTTGTTTTCTGCTGTATCGATCGAACACCAACGAACGCCTGTTCCTGCTCTTTCTGCTCGCGGTGATCGTGCGCGTCATCTACGTCTCCGTGACTCCGCATTCCGTGCGTGCCAATGATGTGAGCGGGCATGTCGCCTATATACGGTTTATTGCATCGAACTGGACTCTGCCCGACGCGCATGACGGATGGGAATACTATCAGCCCCCTGTCTATTATCTGATCAGTGCGCTGCTGATGAAAGCGGGCTGGCTTTTGCATCTCCGTGACCATGTTGTTTTTCTCTCTCTGCAGATATTCAGCCTGGTTTCTTCCATCGGGGTCCTTGCCGCCAGCTTGTGGATCGGCACCATGCTGTTCGTGAAGAAACAAAGAACGCGCCTTCTCTATTTCTTTGCGATTCCGGCAACGCTGCCGGCGATCATCTTTTTCTCCTCCCGTATCAATAACGATATTCTGCTCTCTCTTTTCTCTGCGCTTGCCCTGGCTTTCCTGCTGCGATGGTGGCAGCGACGGACAGTCGGGGATTGGCTTCTGTTCGGGTTGTTTGTGGGGATCGGTTCCATCACAAAGAGCAATATGCTCTTGCTGCTTCCGGCCGGCCTGCTCTGCCTTGTGGCGGCGAAAGATTTGGCCTGGAGAAAAAAAATCCTTCTCTTTCTGATCCTGTGTGCGGTGATGCTGATCCTGGGGGGATGGTATTATGTGCCGCGCATCCTCACGGAAAGCGATCAGAGGTCCATTATTGTGGGGAACATCGACAGAATGACTGGCGCCATCCCCCACCGCGCCGGTTTCTTCGCCGTCTTTAATCCGTGGGCGATGTTGCGTTACCCCTTCAATGACCCCATCGGTTTCGAGGCACGCCGGGGTTATCTGTGGGAGTACTTCTTCAGGACCCTGCTCTACGGTGAATATCCCTTTGAAAAGCACTATGTGCCATTCGCAATCCTGATGCTGTCATCGGCCCTGTGTGTCCTTCCGATATTTTTCTGGAATCTCGTTGCGGATATCCGAAGGTGGTCCACCTCGCCTTCCTTTCCGCTCTGGGTCACTTTTCTCTTCCAGATCATCGGTTTGGCGTCTTTGCGCTACTTCTCGCCGTTCAGTTGCAGCGCGGATTTTCGCTATGTTGCGGTGAGCCTGATCCCCCTGTCGTACTACGCAGTGGCCTCTCCCCGCTCCCTTCCCGCTTTCCTCTCGCATGTCAGAGATAAATTTCTGATTCTCTTCTTCG
>JAUSKD010000008.1 GCA_030647195.1 Candidatus Peribacter sp.
TCATCGCCACAAAAGAATCGCTTGTGGACGCTAGGGGTTGTCCAGTGATACATCTCCATGTTCACAGGGATTTTCCTACCTGTAGCCTCATCTTCAACTTCAAAATTTGCCGTCTCAGTAGCTTCTAGTACTGAATCAGGGTCTAAAACCGTACCATCAACCTTTAGTACAATTTTCTCCTTCTTATAAGCCTTCAGGTAGTACGCAAATGTAGTAATAATGTCTGTCTTTAGTTCGCTCTCTTTAATTTTCTCAGCGACTGCTTGGGGGATATTCGATATCACTACCTCGACGCCGGTCACTTTTGCCTTGGAAACTTCATGATCAGAATAGGGAAAACGCCTTAGGTGCCCCGTGGATTTTTCTCCTGAGATCACAAATTCATGCATGTCACCAGTCTTCTCTTTATAGGTAATTTTCCACTCAACGTTGTAACCGAGATAGAAAGAATAATATCGTCCTTTGCCTTCGCATCCATGATATAACCTTCCACTAGGACTACAGGCCTTTGTTTTCTTTGGTGAAGAACCTAGAAAACGAAAGGATTCATCTAGCTTATTAAAATCAATGCCATGCCCATTATCCTTAATGATGATTCTATCGAGAGCTTCTAGTTTATTCCGTTCAAATTCAACGCTAATTTCCGTGGCATCGGCATCTAATGCGTTCCATATAATTTCAGCAATCGCTTTGGCAGGGGTGGCATTCGCATAAATACTCTGAAGATGATCTTCTGACACTTCTACTTCGATTACAGAGCCCGGATTCATGCAGAGCATCATAGCTATGATTTTCGCTTTGGACGAGCTTAGATTTTTTGCTTGAGCATTTGTCACTCAAGCCACAGAAGCTTCTAAACCAAGCAGTAGCTTGAGAAGCAAAACATCGGAAGAGAACTTGCCCCAATCAAACGACCTAAGTACGTCCAGTGTGGGGAGCCAACTCTAACAACATCCCACAAACTCAACGCCACTCTCAACTTCCAGTGAGGCCCTGCGAAGCCGGGCGAAGCACGGGCCGGGGGAGCCATTTTCATCGTCCCCCTCTTTCCCCCACCATCCCCATCGCCACGTTGGTTCCCCCAAAACCCTTGGCATCGGCGATCCACAGGGCACGAGGGTCAGCTTTCACATTCCGGCGGCATGCAATGCCATCCGCGATTGCGCGGAGAGATGCAGAATCGACGGACACGTTTTCCTTCTCCAGAATCTTTGTGTTCGCCTGCTGAAAAGCAGGATCCACTTGCTGCGTGCTGGGCAGACCCGCAACTTCTCCGTCCTGCATGGCCTGCAGCGCCTCGATGACATTCAAAACCAATGCTCCCGCCAACGGGTGTCCGATCCCCTCCTTGGTTCCCGTACCCACATACCGCCCGTCCTGTGCAATGACGCCCAGCACTTTCGCCGCGGCATAGAGCTCGTTGATGGCGCCTGCCTCCGTTCCCGTTCCGTGCAGGTAATGGATCAGCTGTCCCGGGATATCCGCACTGCCCATGCCCATGGAGGAAAGAAGCTCTTCGAGCAGTGCCGCCTGACCCGTGATGGTTCCGTCCGCGAGGCTTTTTGTGAACCTGCGGGACTGGCAGGTATTGGCACTGACCCCCAGCACACGCGCCTGCGGCTGTATTTGGAGCAAATCTGCGACCCTCCGGCGCATCATCACGACGAGGCCGGCGGCGTTGCCCGGCACGAATCCGTCGCGATCCGCCCCGTAAGCGGTGAGCGCGTGCTCCGCGCCTCGGCCATTTCGCCAGTTGCGTGAGAGAGCCCCTCCCCTCCTCTTCATCATGTGATCGAACGAAAGGTACGTGTTCACCGGCCCCACCGGATTCTCGCTCCCGCCCACAATGGCAATATCCACAGCGCCTGCCCGCAGCGCATTGAAGCCATTGAACATCGAAAGCCCCGAAGAGGCGCAGGCAGAATTGGAGCTATTCTGCGGTCCTTCGATGCCGGCGGCCGATGCCAGATGCCCGGCGCTCATGTTGCCGAGCATGCCAAGGAGCCAGCCGGATTTGCCGTACGAATCGCCAAGGGAACTGTCATTCTTCCCCTGCAAAAATTCGACCAGCGCCTGCTCCATCATCTCGACCGAGCTACCCGCCCCACTCGCCACGTCGATCATCGTGCGCCTCGCCAGATCGGGATGCACCTTCCCCTCATCGGCAGAGAACAGCTGCCGCAGTTGTTCGCGTATCTGGGTGAACGCGATGTAGGACTGAAGAATGGAGATCCCGACCAGCCGTTCCCCTGCCTTATAGAACCCCTTGGGGTAGCCGCCGTCCGCCGGGTCCGGAAAGTACTCCTGCGGGATCACGGCCCCCACGCCGCACTTGCTGCCCCACGCATTCTGGAAAAACACTGCTTTTTCCTCCGCAGTCGTGAAGCCCTTGGCCTGCGCCAGCAGATCGAAATTCGGCATATCCGCGGGCGTGAGCTCCCGGAGCCCCGTGCGGAATTGCAGAGCTGCTTCGTGGGACTGCAGAGGGTTTTGGCCGGTGGCGCTGACGCTCCCCGAAGCGACGACCACAATGTCGTCTTTACCGTTGGGAAATTGCTCATGCATGGAAAAGGGAGCAGAGAATGGGAGAAAGCTTCGTCCAAATCCTGATGGACTACAAGGGATTCTCCTCCTCGACTTACATGTGCCAGCAGCACGCCTCTTTGCACTCCTGACAGTACTGATTGCCGTACTCGTGCTGCTTGCCTGCCGTGCACGCGGCGCTGCAACACAGTGATCGCATGTGTACTCGCTGTTCCGTACTGAAAATAATCCCGTTCTCCTTCCCTTTCTGCGCGTGCTTGTGACAGAAGGATCTGCCGTGCGACGGCGTGCGGCATCCGTGGACTTTGCAGGTGGTGGGCGCGGGAGCGGGAATGCGAAAGGGGGGAAGCGTTAAGACTGTGATTCTACGTTTCTTCTGCGAAATATTCAATGAAATGCCCTTCTTTCTTGAGCTAGGAAAAGCGCCGATTGTGACCCGGAACTGTCCATCAGCGGCATTGAACGCCCCGGCATTTTCCACTCGCTTTCGTAGGTTATTGCGGTGGAGAGGGCTATCATGGGTGTTCCTCAAGCACATCCGATGTCAGACATCCCTCTTACGCCCAGTCCAAGCTTCCTCACGCTTGGCATTGCACCGCAGATCCTCGGGATCCTCGCGAGCCGGAATTTCACGACGCCGACCCCCATCCAGCAGCAATCGATTCCGCCGGCGATCGAAGGCAAAGATATCGTCGGCATCGCCCAGACGGGCACGGGCAAAACCTTCGCCTTCGGCATCCCCATGCTCCAGCGGCTGGCGCAGAAACCCGGCCGCGGCCTCGTCATCGTGCCGACGCGCGAGCTGGCCACCCAAGTCGATGAGTCCCTGCGCACCTTTGCGCCGCAGCTGAATATCCGCACGGCCGTGCTGATCGGCGGAGCCTCCATGCATTTGCAGCGCGAGGCGATCCGCAGAAACCCCCGCGTGATCATCGCCACGCCCGGGCGCCTGAACGACCATTTGCAGCAGGGCACCATCACGCTCAAAGAAGTGAATGTCCTGGTCCTGGATGAGGCGGACCGCATGCTCGACATGGGCTTTCGCCCGCAGATCGAAACCATTTTCCGTCACGTGCCGCGCGAACGGCAGACGATGCTCTTCTCGGCCACCATGCCATCCGAGATCATGAAACTCGCCAACGCGCACATGAAGCTGCCCATCCGCATCGAGGTGGCACCTTCGGGAACGACGGCGAAAAATGTTCTGCAGGAACTCTTCGTCGTGCAAAAGATGGAAAAGCCCGCGCTGCTCGAGGCGCTCTTGAAGGAACATCGCGGATCGATTTTGGTGTTCTCGCGCACCAAGCACGGAGCCAAGAAGATCACGCGCTCCCTCCGGACACTGGGCCATGCCGCCGCCGAGATCCACGCCAACCGTTCGCTCAACCAGCGGCGCGAGGCATTGCAGGGCTTCAAGACGGGCCGGTACCGCATCCTCGTCGCCACGGATATCGCGGCGCGCGGCATCGACGTCACGGGCATCGAAGTCGTGATCAACTACGATCTGCCGGATGATCCCAACGATTACGTGCACCGCATCGGCCGCACCGCGCGCGCCGGCCGGGAGGGTCGTGCGATCTCCTTCGCCACCTTTGACCAGAAAGACTCCATTCGCGACATCGAACGACTGGTCCGCTCGACATTGAAGCGTCCCCCCACTCCGCCGCTTCCGAAGCGCGACCCCCTCCTGCCTCCGCCCGTGGACCAAACAACCACCGATCGCCCGTGGCAACGTCCGGCATCCCGCCCTGCGTTCCGTCCGGGCAGGAACTTCCGGTCGTTCCGCGGACCGCGAAGACGCAGATAAGTGGGTCTGCTATCATAAAAACACCCATGGAAAAAACTCCTTCCTCCTCCGCGGTGTTTGGCTCACTCACGGGAACACAGGCAGCCATCGTCCTGCCCGCTGTGGCCTTCGCCATCCCCTTCTTCGTCTCGGGCCCCCAGTGGCTGACGGGGATGGCTGTGAACTGCCTGCTCCTGCTCGCAGCCGCACGTCTGCCAAAGCGTTTTGTCTGGCCCGTGATCCTGCTGCCCAGTCTGGGCGCCGTTGCGCACGGGGCGTTGTTCGGGCCCTTCACGCCCTTTCTGCTCTTCTTCGTGCCGTTCATCTGGATGGGGAACTGGCTGTTCACGATGATTTTCCTGCGCCTGCGCGACTCTTCCGCGGTCTTGGCGGTGAGCGCCGGAGCCCTGATCAAAGCCGCAACCCTCGCACTCTCCGCGCTCGTTTTCTTCCGCCTGCATCTGGTGCCGGAGCTCTTCGTGCGCTCGATGAGCCTGATCCAATTCCTCACCGCGATCGCGGGGGGCGTGCTTGCCCTCGGGATCCTCAGATTCCTGCACACATCACATGAATGACATCGAACGCTGCATTGCGCTCTTCGAAAGCAAGGCGCCTCTTGTTGCATTGCTCGCGCCGTCTTTTCCCGTCTGCTACTCCTATCCCCTGATTGTCGCGCGCTTAAAGAAGCTGGGCTTCAAAGCCGTGATCGAGGTCTCGGCGGGAGCGGTGAAGACGAATGAGCAAGTGGCCGCACTGCTCAAGAAGAATCCGACTGCCCGCTACATTTCGAGCCCCTGCGCCGGATTCGTGCGCATGGTGCGCAAGAGTTACCCGCAGCTTGTGCCCTTTCTCGCCTTCGCGGCCGATTCACCCATGATCGCTACGGCACGCATCGCAAAAGAGAAGTACCCCGACTGCCAGCCGGTCTTCATCGGCCCCTGCTTCGCCAAGAAACTGGAAGGCCTGGAGGATTACCCCGATTTGAATATCCTCGTTCTCACATACAAAGAACTCGATGCGGTGTTCGGGCATTTTAAAGTCGGTGAGAATATCGATGCATCCGGTGCAACATTCGATATCGCAACTGCCTCAACGCGGATCTATCCCATGGATGGCGGCCTGACGATCACGAGCGGACTCAAGGGCATCCTCAAGGACGAAGAGATCCGCATCGTCTCGGGCTACAAAAACATTCCCGCCGTGCTGGAGGAATTCCAGAGAAACCCGAAGATCCGTTTCGTGGATGTGCTCTTCTGCGAAGGCGGCTGCATCAACGGGCCGGGGATCATCTCGACCCTGTCGCTCGACGAGCGAAAAAGGCGGATTGCCGACTATCAGAAATCCATGGATGCAGAACATCCTTGATTGGGGGTTCATTATGAACAACCCGTCTCTTCGAGAAAAAGAGACGGGCAAGGGGATCAGTTGAGGACAACCTTCCAGGACACGTGAACATCCGCGACCTGGGGCGGGGCGATGTACGTGGGCTGATAGCAACCCTTGGCATTCACATCGAGCTGCGAATGAACCGCACAGCCGCCTGCGCACGCCATCACCATCGCCAGCAGAGCCATCCACACCATCATCCGTGACAACTTCATGGTTTCCCTCCCATGAAAAGAACGAACACTGACCCGGTCTCCCGCAGATTCCCATGGAGAACCCATGGGGCGAGATATGTATACTTTAAAATATTTTATAATATATTACAACTACTCACAATTCTTCATCAATTGCCATTTTGAAGATATATCCTTCGAAACTTCGCACCGATGACCAAGGCAAATCGGTGAGTTTTCTGAAAGGTCTATTTCTTCCAAACCGAACGCAAGGCGTTGACAAATTTGCGCACGAGACCCGGAATCTGGCGGTGATACCGGACCACCGCATACACAATGGCACCGACGAGGATCAGCGGCCCCAGTTGCCAGCCAATCGAGAGTAGCGCCCCGATCAGGATGATGACGATGGCAATGCTGAGGAGCTCCATGGGCATACTGTATCACGCCTCGGGCATGGACGGCGCATCATGCGTCAGCATGTATTCGAACATTTCTTCCATGCTGGGAACGCGCGGATTGCCCTGTGCATCGCGATAGATCGGGTCGTGCATGATGCGGTCCCGTTCGGTACTGGCGAAGTAGATGCCGCCCCGCTTTCCGAAACGCGTATCCGGCAGATCTCTGCCGATGCAGAAATGCTCATCCGTCGGATCCTTCGCATGCTGGAGGAATAAACAGCTCCCCGGTTCGATGCACGAAATGCAATTGCGTACCGCGCGCTGTGCGTAGGCAATTCGTGCTTCAGGAGGGCGCTTTTCCTCCGGCACCTCGATGTACCTGCCGGGGTATCCGGTCGGACTTCTGTCATTCGTCACGACCCGATAACGCGGGTTTAAGTAGACATCCCGGATGATGGCGTCGTCCAGCTTGGACTCTTTGGTGAGGAGCCCGCGGATGCCGATGCCGACACCCTGATAGCCCATGGCAAGAGCCTGCCTGATCTGGTTGCGGTACGCGATGCCCCCTGCGAGGACCACAGGGATCGTGGGGGCAAATTTCCGGATGCCTTCGCGAATGGCAACCGGATCGAATTTTTCCGCCTTCACGGCCTCCTCTGCATTGCCCGCCCCCAGGTGTCCGCCGGCAAATTGCGGCAACTCCACCAAAAACATCCGGATGCGCGCGCCAATCGGCTTCGCGACACGCGCCGTCCAGCGCGCGGCAGTGGAAGAAGACACAATCGGCATCAGCTCCATGCCCGAATACTGCTGCATCTGTTGAATGTCCGCCGTATCCAGAATACCCGCTCCCGCAGCGAGGTTATCCATCTTGCCTGAGCGTCCGTACGCATCGATTGCACGATTGAACCCCGTCAGCTTTTTCATGGCATTGCCGCCGAGAATGGCATGCGGGTGCCGCTCGTGCACGTACTCCACCTGTTCCGTCGCTTTGCGGTCATTCTCATCCAAAAAAAGCGCTCCCCGCTCAGCATGGCTGAGATGGCTAAGGTCATTCGCTGTGATGCCGAATCCCGGAGCTGCAGAAGAAAGGAATGGAATGCCACCGATCCGGATGGCCTCTGCGGCATATTCATGATCTGTGAAATCCACACCCATCGCCTGAAAGAAGATGGGGATCGGTACTTCGCCCGCATACATGGCTTCCAGAAACGATTTCTTTTCCGCATCGGATTGAAAATGCGGCACTTTCAAATCCTCCATCTCTGCATTGCTGAAATCCATGGTTGGCATAGGGGCGGATAGTAGCCAACTCTCGCCCATACGTCGAGGTACTGCATGTGATTCCGCGGGCAGGCCCGGAGGACCGGAAACGCGTGACAAAATGAGGGTTCTCTCGTAGCCTTGCCTCACTCAATTTTTCTCCACCCATGGACAACCGGAACGGCTTCTCACTCCTCCGGCTTATCGTACTCATCGCCTGCGCCGCGATTGCGCTGGTGATCATCTTCATCGTGCTCAATCCCGCAAAGCGCATCCGCCTGAACCGCAATTCCCGGCGCACGGCGGACGTGACGGCGATTCTGCAGGCAACGCAGGCATACCGATCCGAACAGGGCACCCTTCCGCCCGGCATCGATACGGATACCGCAAGCGTTCAAATGATCGGCAGGAATCCCGGTGATTGCGGGGCCATCACCTGTCAGGGACACAGGCTCCCGGCAAGCGACTGCGCCATCCGGAATCTGGATGAGAGTCTGCAGCCCTACCTGCAGAACATGCCCATGGATCCCAAATCGGGCAGCGAGAGCGACACGCGCTATTTCATCAATCGGGATGCTCAACAGGCAGTGACCGTGGGGGCCTGCAACGCCGAAAGTGAAGATCCGAGTGATGCCTCGCCTCCTCCGGTCATCGAGGTCACTCAGTGAAGTGCGCGCTCCGCGCTCCAATGCTCTTCCGTCGCCATGGCGCGCCGCTGACCGCAGGGTGTCGGGTACTGCCCCGTCACGCAGGCCATGCAGAGGGAACGCATTTCGCATCCGATCGCGAGTGGGATTGCCTCCACAGGCAGGAACTGGATGGAGTCCACTTTGAGCCGTGCGGCGATGAGCCGGAGCACCTCGGGCGGGAGGGTGCCGGATCGAAGCGTCCCGTTGAAGTTGTTTCGCGCAATGAGCTGCCGGATCTCGGGGAAGTCGATGCCGTAGAAACACGGCGAGAGAATGGGCGGACTGGCGAGACGCAGGTGGATCTGTGAAACCTCTCCTTCCACACGCAGGCGCCGGATGAGCTCGAGCATGGTCGTGCCGCGCACGAGGCTGTCATCCACGAGGACGATGGATTTTCCACGGAGCACTTCGCGGTTGATGCCGTACTTCTGCTGCGCTTTGATTGTCCGCGCCGGATCGGTCGCGGTGAACGTGCGCTGGCCGGGGAGCAGATTGACGATGCCGTCCATGAGGAGGTCCCACTGTTTCTGTTGCGCATACGCCTCTGCAGCCTTGCGTGCGGAATCGGGAACGGCAACGACCACGCTCCCTTCGGGCGCGATGGTATCGAGCAGGGCGAGGATCCGTCCGCTGGCCTGACGCGCAGACCCCACGCTCAGGCCATCAAAATTGGAATTCCAGTTTGAGAAGTACTCCCACTCGAAGAAACATCGCCTCGGATCCGGTGTCGTCACCTGTGTGAGCTGCACGCCCTTTCGGTTCGCAACGAGCAGTTGCCCCGGCCTGATCGGCCGGACCTTTGCATCCGGTCGGACCGCGCGGATGGCGGTGTCTTCGGATGCGACGAGGACATCTTCCGAGTAATTCAGCGGGTGCCTTCCCTGCCTGTCACGGTACGCGGCTAATGTGCCATCGGGCAGGAGCATCGTAACGTTGAACGATCCATCCACGTTCTCCTCCACTTCTCCGAACACGGACGCGAGGTCCCGGACGGTATGTTTCCGGATGCCACGGAGCATCTGCCACTTGAGGAGCTCGGTATCACCCGTTGTGCGAAGCCTGGTGCCGCGCTCCTGCTCGTCCCTCCGCAGGTCTTCCGCATTGGTGATATTGCCGTTCCAGCCGAAGGCAAAGCGTTCATTGGGCCTGCGGGATCTGTGCACTTCGGGCTGGGCGAGCGAGGGGTCTTCGGGCCCGGTGGTGGCGTAGCGATCATGGGCAATGGCGGACCGGGCACGCATTCCCCAGATCCTCTGCGGCGTCAGCACGTCCGCGGCATGCCCGTTGTCCTTCTCGATGCGAAATGCCCCGTTGAGCGGAATGGCAATGCCCGCAGCGCATCCGCCACGGTGATCAAGCTCTTTGGCCATTTCGACAACCAAAGGAACGACATCCTGCATTCCTGCAAGATCGGCCGCCCCGGCAATGCCGCACTCTTCATGAAATTCTTCCATAGAGAGAAAAAGTATTCTACAACACTCTTTGCACTTTGCACCACGACTCCGTGCGACAAAAAAGCCTAAAAAAACGTGCAGGCGTACACTTTCTCCCATGAAAAACCGCACCCCCCTCCTTTTCCTGGTCTTCTTTTGCAGTGCACTCGCCCTGCACTTCGCAGTCTCGCTGCCCAGCGTACAGGCGGCGGCCCCCAAGCCCGCCATCAACAGCAGGCTGGAAGGCGAGAAACGACGCAAGAAAGACAGCCGGGTACGGACGTGCAACGAAACGGGCCTGTGCGGGGCAAACGAGGAGCGCCTGCTGCTTGGTTCCAAGGCCCCCAAAGAAGTCTTCTCTGCGTTGCTGAAGGGCTGCCGCGCCCAGCGCTGGCTGAATGACGACGTCGTCCTCAAGTGTCCGAAAACCGTGACCATTCCGGGTGCCACGATGGAACGCGTGTTCCAGACGCAGGATTTCTTCTCGGTGGAACAGGTGAATGCCGCAACCCTGCATCAGCAGGACATCAAGGGATCCGGTGTGCGCGTGGCCGTCCTCGACACGGGCATCGATGCCACTCATCCGGAGGTCGCGGGCCGCATCGTGGAGCAGGCCTCTTTCGTCGCCGGGGCAACGCCGGCGGACGGAAACGGACACGGCACGCACGTGGCGGGCATCATCGCGGGGGCGGGATCCGTCATCCATCAGGATGAGAACGGCGCCAACCGCATCCTCGGCACGGGTCCCCAGGTCGATCTGGTCATCGGCAAAGTCTGCAACGACTCCGGCTGGTGCGCGGAGGGCGATATCCTCGCGGGCATTGAGTGGGCGGTCGGCAAGAACGCCAAGGTGATCAACCTGAGTCTGGGAGGCGGCGCCTTCATGAGCAATTGCGACGGAGATCCCATGGCCGCCAAGGCCAATTGGGCCGCCAATCAGGGCACGCTGGTGGTTGCTGCCGCCGGCAACGGAGCCGACACGACTGCGGGTGTTTCGACGCCCGGATGCGCCTCGAAGGCCGTGGCCGTGGGCGCTCTCGATCGCAGCAATGTGCGGACCTCGTGGTCGGGCAACGGCCCGGCGCTGGACGTGATGGCCCCGGGACTGGGTATCCTTTCGTCGCTTCCCTGCGCGGCCTCTGGCACCTGCCCCGAAGCGGGCTTCGGGTGGTGGAGCGGAACGAGCATGGCCTCGCCACACGTGGCCGGCGTGGCGGCGCTCATCCGCGGCGCGAATCCTTCGCTGACCGCCGATGAAACGCGTGCGGTCCTCACCGCCGCGGCGTATGACCTGGGCGGCGCGGGACGCGATGACTCGTACGGCTATGGACGCGCCGATGCCGCAGCAGCCGTTGCCCGCGCCAAAGATTTCGACAGTGACGGCTCTGCGATCCCCGTTGATTGCAACGATCGCGATGCCACCATTTCGCCGCTCAAGAGCGAAGTGTGCGGCAACGGCAAGGATGACAACTGCAGCGGCACAGTGGATGAAGGGTGCGCCCCGCCACCGTCGCCGTCTTCCCCTTCCTCCTCCTCGGTTTCTTCGGTCTCCTCCGTTGCTTCGGCCTCCTCTGTTTCCTCGGCATCGTCGGCATCCTCTGCCTCCCGGTTCTCATCGTCACGCTCTTCAGCCTCATCTCGCTCCTCCTCCTCCGCCTCCTCGGTACGCTCCTCCTCCGCTCGCTCCTCCTCTTCGGAAGACGAAGATGAAAACGATGATGATGAAGACGAGGATCGAGAATCGCACAGTTCCTCCAGCGAAAGAAGGGAGGACGATCATGCGCGCAACAGGAGCTCGCAGTCTTCGGAAAAGCAGGATAACGGCAGACGCGAGTGCCACTGGTGGGAACAGTGGCTCCCGTGGGCGGATTGTCCTGACAAGGAGCTGCCCAACCCACCCAATCGTCCGATCGACATTCCTCCCGGACAAAACCGCGACAGGAACGGCAGGGAGTGATTTTCGCGGTCACTGGTCTTGACTCCCGGCGCTTACGTGCGCAGAGTGCGCGCCATGGCAATTTTCGTTGAACACCTGACGGCAGCCGATCTTCGGGACCCCACGAGCCAGCGTGGCCGGCTGGTGGAAGATGTCATCGAGCGCATCAGTGAGGCAGAAGGCGTTCCACAGTGCGCTGTCCGGCAACGCATTAAGACAGAACTCCGGCAGCAGGGCATCACCTACGATCTCCTGCTCTCTGATCACAAAATCATGCGCATCACGCAGAGACAACCCGCCGTCCCGTCCTCCGCGTTCAATGAACATTTCGATCATGAAGTGTGTGTCACCGACAAGCACACAGGACCCATAGGGAATGCCTTCGAGGCGAAGCCGACCGCAGCAATGATGGCGCTGCTCAGGCCTGACTCCACTGCTGACGGCAGCCAACAGTAACTCACTTTCTCATACTCTGTATGACATCCCCCGGAAAAGACTCTCCCGACCGACTGGTGGCACTGCCCGCCGTAGAATTTCTGTGCGATGATCAGGGGAACGAAACCCCCACCAGTATCGGTTTCCTCGTCCGCCCCATGGAGAGCGTCAACGACAGCGTGCGCCAAACGGTCGGTTGGTCGCGTTCGTATGCGGAAGGGTACAACCGTATATTTCACGGAAGGGAACCATCGGCCAATTGAGAAATAATGGAAGCAAACCCCTTCTCCACCACACTACACATCGCAGTCGAAAGACCGAGAATGCCGGGACGGGAGTGGAAAAGATTAAAGGCGGAACTGCATGCACAGGGCAGAAAGATCTGGGAGGAAATCATCGACGGTATCCGCAGCGATATGCAGAGCGCGGGCATCGATCTGACCGATGTCACCGTCGAGATGGAAGAGGATGAGTCGGAGGACTAGGAGCGCTTCTTCACCATCGAAGGCATCCGGAGTGATGAGGCCGCCACGGTCCGTGCGATTTTCGAGGAATACTTCGTGGTCTCGGACGATGATTTCGATCCCGCAGACTACGACGAGGATGATGAGGATGAGCCGTGGCGCGGAGAACCAGAGGAAGGAGAGGATGAATGACCCGCCTGTTCGTGAAGAAGCAACCAGCTTTTTCTGTCTTCACCACCCGCATATTTGCCAATGCCGCCGTCCGCGGGAACCACGCGGTGACACGGAATGAGAATGGGGATCGGATTCTTTTTGAGCGCAGTTCCCACCGCCCTTGCGGCATGGGGATGCCCGATGCGCCGGGCCAGTTCGCCGTACGTGATCGTCTGACCGAAGGGAACGCGCCGAACCGCCTTCCACACGGCACGCTGGAACGCGGTACCCGGCAAGGGAAGGGCCAACATGCGTGTTCCGCGTGGAACAGTGAAGTACTTTTCAAGCTCGCGCAGAGCTCGCGATCGCACCGCGGGAGCGATCTGCGCCTTCCGCACATGTGCATCGGCCCAGTGCAGGATGTCTCGCGGCTTCATGGAGAGAGAAGGATAGCGCATGTGTAGGTGTGGGGAACGGGGGAATAATTCCCAATAAGCCGCAGCCACGGAGGGCTGCTGCTAGGAATAATGCCCAAGAGCGCTCCTCCGTGGGCGCGATTGGACAATCAACACAGATGCGATCTGAACCTAAATGACAAAATCATCATTCCTCGCATTCCATCGGCGAAACATCCCATTTCCCCGACGCAGAAGACCATGGATACACGTTTGGTGCATCAACCATTCCCTGCCTGACAGGATCTGAATGGATATAGCGCAGCGCCTCAGGCGGGTTATCGACAATACGAAGGTGATAACGTGATTGCCAGATCGTCGGGATACCCAAATCAAATGTCAGTCCTGATTTGAAACTGGCCATGACCTGAGCAATGGTCGCTGGAGCCGGAATCTTCATAAGAAGATGACAGTGATCAGGCATGATTACAAATCCATAGAGAAAAAAGGGGCGCATTGCCTGTACACGATACAAACATTCAATGGCCTCCCTCGCCCTGCAAGGATCTGCGAAAATTTTTCCGCGTTTTGCGGTCACCGCTGTGATCAGCATCTTCACGCCGTTTCGAATGGGATGACGTTGAGACATGGACAGAAATCTTAGAGCACCTGTCAAATATCGCATTTCCTTGAGCCGCAGCCACGGAGGGCTGCTGCTAGGAATAATTCCCAAGAGCGCCCCTCCGCGGGCGCGATTGGAAATTCAGTTCTACGATTTTGAAATGTGACCCCGTTCCACCACCCGGTAGAACGCCCTTAATGCCCAGTTGAAGCCAATAAACAACACTTTCCGGAACAATCGGTCATGGGAGGCATTCCTGCTGTGCCCATCCTCCTCTGAAATGGGGACACACATCTCATTCAACCCTCACCTCCCTTACTTACCTTACCTTCCTTACTTACTTTACCTCCCTTACCTCCCCTTCCATGTCCCTCAAAGCCCCTTCACGCGGAGAACGACACCTCTCACTCGAATCCCTCGAATCGCGGCAGATGATGTCGGGCACCGCTCTGACAGCAATGCAGCAGGAAACCGTTCAGGCGGCGGGGATGATCCTGCGCGATGATCCCGTGACGCTTCTGAGTGGAGAGAAAGAATTCAACGGATCAACCGTGGAGTGTATTGCAGACAGCCCCGTGTTCACGGATGGCTCTTTCATGATCGAAGTCTCCGTGCGGCCGAATGCAATCCGAGGCCAGACATTTGTCTCGAAGTACGACTCGCACGGCGCTCAAGACCAGGGTTTCTATCTGGGAATGTATCCGGATGGCCGACTCCAGTTCTCCGTATACGGGAACGGGGGAGATTACCGGCTGCTCAATACCACGGAGGCACCGCTCGTCGTTGGTAAGTGGCAGAAAATCCGGGCGAGCTTCGACATTCAGAGCCAGAAGATGTCTATCACGGTGGATGGCAGGGAGATTCCGGCGACGATCCCTCCTGCCGCCTCGAAAGAGATCAGGACGATTCATGACGGCTCGAGCCCGGTGCGGGTGGGGGCTTCGGTCTGGGGAGGGCCCCTCCCCACGGATTTCTTCGGGGGAGAGCTGGGAGACGCGACGTTCTATCCCGTTTCGCAGTACGGAATCCCACAGCAGGCTGCAGCAGCGAGCCCCTCGGCCGTGGATGCGGCGATTGCGGAGGAGGAAGCCATTCTGCCCCTGACGGAGGCAGAGCCACCGTCGCTCGAGAGCGACGTGGCGGAGGCGAATGCGCTGACGACGACACAGGAACTCACGTCCGGAGCGGTGCAGACGGTTCTTACGGCGAAGGATACTGTGGCTCTCCAAAACGAGTGGAACCGCGAGCAGGAGGAATTTCGGACGGCCGAAGGGAGGACAACTGTGCTCCTCGGCAGCATTGAGGAGGATCGCGACGCCTTGAGCAATCTCCAGAAAGACCTGTCGAACAAGCGAACGGCACTCGCAGAGAAAGAGACGAGCCTGAAGCAGTGTCAGGATGCACTGGAGCCTCTCGCCGCCGATGTCCGGCGCCTGACGGACCTCTCAACCGCGCTGACGAATGAGCAACAGAGTCTGCCCGGACGGATCGCGGCACTTGAGCAACAGGCCGCCGATGGGCAGAAGGTCTTGCAGGATACCATCGCGGCACGCGATGCAACCGAGCGGACGCTGACGAGTATCCGGCAACAGGCCAAGCAGGGTGAGAAAGATTATTCCTATCAACTGAAGGTCTACCGGCAGAACTGGCGCAACAAGGCGCTCCTGAACAAGGTGAATGCGCTCCGCGCGAATATCGACAATCTCTATCGGCAGGAACAGCTTCTCCAGACTGAATCTACGAACCTGAGCAAGAAAGCCGTCGAATGCCAGAATGCCCTCTCTTCCACTACAACAGAACTCACTAGTGCGAAGACGCGGCAGGCCGCGCTCCCCGGGGAGCTGAGCGGCACGATCGCAGCCCGGGATACCGCCGAAGCGCGGCTGGGCACGCTCCCGGGGGAAGAAACGCGGCTTGCGTCAGAGATCGCCGCCCTCCGCGCATCTGTCAGTGCACAAGCCGCTGAGGCTGACCTGTTGTCGCAACGGATCACAGGTGCGAAGAATGACCTCCCGACGGCATTCCTCACGGAAGCGCATGAGTGGCAGGACGTGGAACAGATGCGTCGGACCGTAGACGCAGCGCTGCTCTCCGTATTCGAAGAGGATTTGGCAACCGACGGGGCATCGCAACTTCAGGTGGAAGCCACGGAGGATACACAGTCGCTTTCTCTCACGGAGCGCCAGCTCCAGCAGTACAGAACGCGCATGGCTGCGGCTCAGGAGCGCCTTGCGGAGTGCGAGAAGAACCTCGATACCGCGCAGGAACGCGCGCTCGCACTCGATGAGATCGTCCCCGGAGAGTCAGACCCGGCGAAGAAGGCGGACCTGGCATCGCTGGTGCCGCACGTACGCATGACTGAGGACCAGGCGCTCTCCGATTGGCAGATCGCCCGGCGCGAGACGATCGCCTACGCCGGCATCACCGCGATTGAGCCCCACGTTACGCAAGACCGCAACGGCCAGGTGAGCGTTACCTTCTCCGTACACTATCGCTCACCCGATACGGAGTCGTGCATGGAGGTATACCGGGACGGCGTGCGCGTGCAGGAAACCCTCCTGCGGCATCCCGCCGGCGAGAGAGATGGCGAGTTTGATTTTAACCCGGGGGACTCGGGCTCAAGCGGCGATCTGGAGTTTCGCTACTCAAGCCGGGGGGCGGAAGGCATAAAAAATGCAGGCCGCGCGACCGCACGCTACAATACCCGTGAATTACCCCGGAACGCGGCCAGTGTGGGCACCACATTCAGCGCCGTGGAATCACGCGACACCGGACGTCTGGTGGATACTCCTCTCCCCTACGCACTCAAAATCATGAGCACCAATGGTCCCAGCGCCGTGCTCCACTTCACCTCGCCGGATGACGAGAGCGTGATCGTTTCAAGTACCGGAGGCCTCTACGGCGAGGATCGGCATTCTCATACAGGCGGCACCTCCACGGGAGTTTCGCTGGTCACTCTCAATCCCACCAAAATCGGCCGTTACTCCTTCTTCATCATGGACCAGAGCGGAACGCCCCGCTGTTCCATCGCAATGGATTGGGACGGCACGACCCTCACCTGCGCGAATCAGGACGATCAATGGACATCTGAGGCGGCAACGATTGCGCGTACGGCTTCTCTGGCTGCCAACAATCCGGATGCATCCCCTGCCCTGCGTATTGCGACCAGTTTGAGCGAAGAAGCCGCCGAAACCCTGGAGCAGGAACGGCTGGAACTGCGCCTCGCCCAAGAGATGAGCCTGACAAACGGCATCGATATCAGCAGCATGAACCGCGAGCTTGCCCGCATCCAGGCCGAGGATCTCTACTGCACCTCCGGGCTCTTCCTCTCGATGGAAAAGATGCACGAATATTTCTATACGGTGCATCCCGACTGGCGGCCCGAGAACTTTCAGGCCACGGTCATGCGCATGTGGGAAGCGGGAAACCGCAAGGAGCCGAGCGGCCATACCCGCGACGCGCTCAACGACATCATTCTGGACGTTCTGGGCCGCTACGACCGCGATCTCGGCGTCTACGATGCTGCGATGTGCGAGATCCTGCAGAAAGGAATCGATGTCTGTCTCAAAATTCGTCAGGGCTCGCCCGAGGGTCCGCTCTTTCAGGAGCTGGAAGGCCTGATCACCGCCCGCGGCTACTGGGAGGCTGTGGAACGATTAAAAGGCATCGGCGTAAACCTGCCCGACCGGCATCAGGTCATCGACGAGGCCAGGCACATCATCGAGACCCGCCTTGTCGATTTGGTCTTCCGACAATCGGAGGATGCGCGCCTTCGGGCGAATTACGACCTCCGTCAGCAGGCGAACGCCACGTGGGCGGCGGAACATGACGGTCTCAACAATGTGAGTGTGCTCACGGTGCGCAAGACCGTGGCGGGCGGGTACACGCAGAAGGAAGTGAGTGAGAGCGAGAAGAGGCGAATCGACCGGGCATTGCGGACTTTTAAGGAAATTGCAGGCCTCGGCAATAATGACCTCGTCCAGATTATCGTCGATGCCAGCAATCAACCGAATATCCAGCGGCAGCGGCAATCGGCCAGTGGCATCACACAGATCGCACTCACACCCGCGGAAGCTGAAACGATCGCAACGGAAATGGAGAAAACAAACCAAGAGGTTAATGGGGATGCGACGATAATGGCTAAGGGAATGATGTCGAATCCGGAGGTCGAAGTCATCGCAACGCTCGTGCGCAATATCGGAAAGATTCCCGCGCATGAAGGCAAGAGCGGAACCGAGTGGCTGCAACCGCTGAAGGGGAAGGAATCTTCATTCACCTTCACACTCGAAGGATCCATGATGGTGAACCTGTGGATGGAGCCGGGCTCGCTCTACGTGGGCGGATTCGCCGCTCCAACGCGTCCGAACTACACACTCATACTTACAGGTACCACTGCTGATGGCAGGACCGTCGGTCCTTATACTCATAACAAGCCTGCTGGCTCTGCAGAATCCGTCAGCTCCGCGCTTCCGGCAGGCACGTACACGCTCACTCTGCGGGATGATACTGTCTATCCTTCAACGGCATTCCCCGGGACCTCGGGGAAGTATGAACCGCCTGCGGCACCGGTGAAGTTCGAGATGAAGCCGTACAAGACGCAAAAGATCGAAGGGAGAATCAGCATTGAAAATAGAGAGGTGACGATGCCGGTGAGCATGGGGGTGGCGGAGTTTGATCCAAATACCGGCTATCGCTTACCTGAGGCGAAGAATAGCCTTGATCCATCAAAGCCCGTCTGGGTGGTGGTGCATGGGAGAAGGGATTCGGAGAATGGGAACAACATCAATTTCCTTGCAAAGAGCCTCTGGGAAAACGGCTACCAAGTCGTGACGTTGAATTGGGAAGAAGCCGCAAGAAATAACAGCTTCGCTTCCGATGCATTGCGCGGAGCAGACTGGATACCCGAGGTTGGTCGCTGGGCGACAAACCAGCTCAAGGCAGCGGGATTCTCTGGAGAGAAAGTCATAATGGCAGGTCACAGCTGGGGTTCTCTTGTCGCCTATGAAGTGGGTAAGAACTTTAAGAATGGCCCGAGTGGCAATAGCTTTGGAATACAAGCCATTGTCGCAATGGATACCCCGTTGGATGCCCTTCCGAACGATTATCCGATCAACGATGTGGTCTTCAACGACGTAACACGGACTTCGTGGGCGTTCCGCAGCAGCATCTTCGGTTCGGAAGCTCGTTCGAATACGGCATCGTACAATTTCGAGTTGCCTGGATTATATGATGACCTCGAAGGCCAATTATTGAACCCGGAGCAGAAAGTGTTGGCCGATGCCGCCGAAGCCTACTTCGGAGAACACGGATATGCGGTGTCATATTTTGCCAATCTTGTGAACGGTCTTGGGGGTTCTTCAATGGACGCGATCGATATTGAAAGATTGATCCAGGGTCAAATGCTCAACTTGTCTATTGATCCCTCCGCCCCCGAAGGATTCTTGCCTTATGTATTGCAGCAAAATACCGGTCCACAAGGAACATACTGGCAGGCTGTACCAACTTACCTACAGAAATCATGAATAGTCTGAGCTCCATCGTGCATCGGATCGTGAAACACCCGTTCATGACAACTATCTTGGTCGTAGCTTTAGGATTCATTGGATTGCACCTGTTCTATTACGAACATGCTCGATCGCCTGAAGAGCTGGCGGAGAAACTGGTTGCGCAAAAACACAAGGCGAAGGATTGCTTCCTCTTCCGTACCTTCGATATAGGACCCCGCCCAACTACATACGAAATGCAGATGCGTTGCGTGAGAGAGTATGCCAAGCTCACCCGCGATCCTTCCGCTTGTGAATTACTGATGCCGAGTGAGTATGGGTTGAGCTGCATCAATGACGTGACTTCGCAAGAATATGAAAATCACATGAACTCGGGGTTTTTTGAATGGGATGAATGCAGTAAACCGCAATCTGATCCTTTACGACTGGATTGGTGTGATTTGCTCCGCGCGCACAGAAATCGGAATGCCGCAGATTTTCTCCATATCCGGAACGATGTGATCCGCGCGGGATGCACACTAAAGTTTGAGGCGTGGGAAAAGTATCCCCACCTCCGTGGTTCGTTCTATTTCGGAAAATCCGCTCCGCAGTGAATCACCATGCGACAAACCATTTTGTTATTTTGAGAAATACCTTCCTGCCACATTTCCAACATATGATAGAAGATCTGCAAAACCGCGCGGATCGACCACGATTAGCCTCATGTCCGCTAAGCTGGCTTTCTTTTCAAAATAATCTTCCACTTTCTTGCCATACATTATTTCGGAATGCCACATCACTCCGCTCCGAAAATGCGCTCCACCAAGAACTACGACACCAACCTCCTCATGCTGAATGCAATTGTTTAACTGCGCCACCAAATAAGGATGCAACCTCTCAAACCAAGAAACAAAGACTTGATCTAATGACCGGTTATACGCCTCTCGATCGATGTTTTGCGGATCCATCTGTATTAATAACTGTGCAATTCGGTCAAAATTTTGAGGGAGATTGAGACCATGTATTTGATGATCGATATTACTTCCTCGCGCAGTCACCCACTCCATAAAACCACCCTCTCTACTGCTATCTCTCAAGATAATTTTTGCCTGCTCATTTTCTCCCTTTGTCATTAGGACAATGATTTCTGCAAACAATCTAGTAGAATGCGTAGCATTACTATCATTCCCGACGACAAGCCGACGCAATACTTGTTCCCAGCGCTTAGGGTTTTCTTGGATAAGATCACTCTTATCTCTCCAACTTGTTCCATCTCGAAGATGCTGCTCTGAAAAGAATTGCATTCTCTCAAGACCCACAATACGTTCAATTGTCTCCTGTAAGTGAAATAGCGCAGTCTGATGCTCTAGGAATGTTCGCACTTCCCTCGGAGTTACGAATAATGAATTGTGGGGAAGCTTCTCGTCATCTCCATGATTCTGCTTTAGACAAACACAAATCCGTTTCGCCCCCTCAGCCTGCAAATCAGCAACTATTTGGCCGTGTTTCGATAGTTCGACTATTAGTCGATCTCCCATCTCCCTCACTCTCTCAATCTGCTGCTGTTCCTCTGTCGAAGGGGGCTGTTCAACTCCCCATGCCAACCGCATCCCATTTGCCAACTCAGTTTGTTCAGGTGGAGTACCAAGGAGCTGTTCGAGCTTGCCTTGATCAAGATGAACACCTCCCTGATTCGCCCATACCAAAAGGGCTGATCTAGCCTTCTGTTGCCGCTCAAGCAACTCAGACTTACCTGACTGCGTCAGAGGTACTTCTATTTGGTTCGCCTCCGGTTCCTTTCTGAATAAGCGAGCAAAGCGTCCTCTCTGCACTTTACGATATTGCGCTGCCTGAACCGGGGTTGAATTTACTTCCCCATGATCTCGAATCTGAGCAT
>JAUSKD010000019.1 GCA_030647195.1 Candidatus Peribacter sp.
ACATACGCCACTTGCCGTTGTTGTGGAGATAGGTGATTTCGTTTGTGGTGAGGACACGGTTGGCGTAGAAAGCTCCGTTGATACGGCCGGGGAAATAACTTGCTAAACCCACCTTTCCAATAGTAAAAACCCCCGTATCAACACTTCCGCTTGTTGCAGCTACGCTGGAATTAACCCAACCCGTTGAAGAATTATTAACATAAGAAGTTGCATTGCCATCTCTGTCATAATTTATTACAAGAGTATACCAATTTCCTGGCGACAATGATAATGCAGATGCTGCATTAAACAAGGTTATAGTATCATTTAATCTAACTTGGATTGTTCCGGATGGATTTATATAGACATAGTAATAATCGTTTGCTGAGTTATTTTCACCAGAGTTAAGCAAAACAAAGAATGTCCCTGTTGCTGGCAATTTATCCAAATAAAAACTCATTCCTACCGCAAAATCCCCAGTACCAGGACTTAAAGCCACAGTTGTGGCATTTAAATACTGGCTCGTGCCATTAAACTGCCCTGCGTAGTCTACTGCCGGAGCTTGCCCTCGTGGAATTCCCGTTGTGCCAAGAATCTCGGCGGCAGTAAGGGTTACGGAGTCGATGTAGATGGAGTTGGAGGCGGCTGAGTTTCTAGCAATTTCAAACCTTGTGTTTGTTGGACGAATAGAGCTTGAATATGCTGCGTAACTTGTCGTAAGTGTATGTGAATTTGTAACCACTGAATTGTCCGTGACTTTGAATGTTGGCGTTCCGCTCAACGCTCTCGCATAAATCGTATAACTATATAATTTATTAGCTGTACTCGGAGTGAGATAGACAGACGCAGAACTATTACTCGCATCCACATCCAGCCTTGCTGCATTCGTCCCGTGATACGGTGCAGTGTCTTCTCTATTCACTGTTGACGTTCCCGCCACGCTCTCCACCCACGTACCTGCATTCGTGCTGGTTGTCCAATCTTCAAACCCGCCGTTGTTTAGCGAGGCGGTGGTGATTTGCTTGAGGGAGACGTCGTCAAAGTAGGCGATGCCACCGTTTACAGATGCAGGCCTGAAATAAAAGCCGACATTTGTGCAACCCGTTGGTGCGACAAAATCGTAAGTTACCAATCCGTATGTGCCTGCCGTAATTCCAGTGGTTGTATAATCCCTAATAAGTACGGTATTACTTATATCATACACGCGGACTAATCCAGCATTTGTTCCGTCTCCAGCTGACCAAAATGATAATCTATACGTTGCCCCAGCGATTATTGATGAGTAATTTTGATTAATGTTTGTGTTAAAAGAAGCTCCCATTGTCAGTTTTACTGCATTGCTCCCGTCATGAATCACAGCTGTTTCCACTTCAATATTCCCGTCCCCTGTGCCCTCATTCCACGTCCCGAAATTTGCGGGAGGCCCAGCCGAAGTTACTGTCTCAAACCCGCCGTTTGTCAGCAATTCGCTTCCATACACCGGCGGGGCGATGATACTGGCAAAGGCTTGCGAGAGGTGGTTTGTGCCGTAGCTGTCGTAACGGGTACCTGCGTTCTCGCCCAAGTCCCACCAGCTTACCAAACTTGTTTTAAGAGCTGAACCATTTGTCCCTGCAATACCAATATCTTTATATACTCGTCCGTTGCCGGAGTTATACAGCCACGTGATTTCATTGGTGGTTAAGACACGCGAGGAAAAAGAAAGGGAGTCAAGCTTGCCATTGAAATAATACAGGGAACCATTATAAATTCCGATATAGGCTGGTGATGAATTATCAATAGATGTTGCTTTATCGGAAATACTTCCCAAGTCGTATGCAGTTCCATTTATATAAGCAGTGACGTTTCCGTCTCTGTCGAAATTTACGACAACGTGATACCAAGTGCTTGCACTAAATGCTGTTTGCCCAGTATTGGTTGCATCAAAATACGACCCGCTTGAATCATTAAGCTGGACCCTAATCTTATTAGTTGCGTCAACAAAAATCCACAAAAAATCAGAACCAATACCCTGTGCACCTTTTGCGAAAATCGTTCGATGAGCCCCCAGAGAGTCTAAGTACACCCACCCGCTAATACTAAAATCACTCGTCCCCGGGTCTAACCCCGTCTGGCTGGCATCCGCAATCTGTAACCAGCTCTTATCCGCCGCGGTGAATTGCACCGCGCCGTCACCCACGGAGCCCGTAATCGTTGCTGAGCCGAAATTCAGCGTTCCACCGTAGCCGGAAGTGACGGTGAGGCCGCCGATCAGGATATTTGTGTCAACGGTGGCATCCGTCGCATCCGTAGCATCGAAGAGTGCGGTATCCGCTGCTGTCGGCTCTGTATTGTCACTCCAGTTGGCGTCTTCGGACCAGTTATTCGTGCTCCCTCCGCCATCCCATGTTCTCGTAGCTGCACTCACCATGCCCGGCTGCAGAAAGAGAAGGACGAGCAGACACATACTCACTCGTCGTCGCAGGAACAATTCATTTCGAAAGAAAGATCTGACAGTGGCGAAGACGGTGGAGAGTCTTCTGAAGGACATCGTTGGTGGAGAGTGTACCACAACGAAGAAATACAAGAACTTGGGAATATGGAAGTGTCGCGGCATGGTTCGACTTTGCTCACCACAGGTGCCGTGATCCTACTCGCGGGCCCGGAGTCGTTCCGCACGGTAACGAACGATTGCTTCTCTGGTTGTGTACCACACGCGCCCTTTCTTGAACGCATCGATCCTGCCCGTCCTCGCCAGCAGGTTGAGGTACTTGGCGCCATACGCCGTTCCTCTGCTCGCTTTCGCAAGCGTCAGGAGCTCCCCGTTTCTTGTTGTTGAGAAGGCACGCAGGTACAAGTCGAGAGAGCGTTCGACGGACTGGGCGATGAAGAGGACGAATGCCGCCTCGTTCCCCCTGTCCGCTTTCTCAAGAACGTGGTAGTACTTCTTCCGGTCATTCTTGAGGATGATCGCCAGCGGAAAGCCCCTGCGCATAAGCTGAACATTCATGGCGAGGCGCGCCGTCCGGCCGTTCCCATCGAAGAACGGGTGCACGAAGACGATCTTGTGATGAAAGAGTGCCGCGAGTTCCACGGGATGCAGAGTCTTCTGGTGTATTTTGAGCCAACGCATGAGTTCCTCCATCCGGCGGGGCACATCGGCGGCGTCGGGGGGCGTGTGGTCCGCTCCGCCGATGATCACTGGTCCGTTGCGATACGTGCCCGCCCATTCCGCCTCCGTCTCGCGCACGACGAGTTGGTGGAGCTGTCGGATAATGTGTTCGGAGATGGTGGAGGAATCTTGAGATGCGAGCTCGTAGAGGAAATCGAGTGCCTCCATATGATCCTTCGCTTCCAGGTGATCCTTGAGAGGCTTGCCCTTGATCGTCATGCCTTCCTGAAGGACGAGGAAGGTTTCACGGAGCGTCAGGCTGTTTCCCTCAATGGCATTGCTGTTGTAGGTCATTTCGATCTCCAACTGCTCGCGCAATTTTCTGACGTGCGCGGGATTGAACGGCCGGAGCGCGTTGAGATCCGCCAACTTTTCATCGAGTCTCTTTTGGAGCCGGGGATCGAGGAGGGGCATATCCTTATTATGGCATAGATCATTATTCATTGCCATACCATAATACCGGTCATTTCACCGCACGGCAGTGCCCGATATTTTCCTTCATGTCCGTGATGGCGCAGTACTGCCCTGCCGGACAGAGGATGCCGGCCGTCCCGCCGCACGGTGTGCCATCGGATTGTTCCGACAATGCGGATGACGACTGCGCGCTGAGCGCATCGGTGAATGCGAGGGAGGTCAAAAATCCGCCCCACTGCGCACGCAGCAGTTCGGCATTCGCGGCATCCTTGGGAGGCGAGAAGGTGAGCACGATCAGATCGTCTCCCCGCTCGACGGAGGTGGTCTCTTCCTGCGTGCCGGGTGTCACTGCACGCGTGGCGTGGTGCCCCGAGATCTGAAAAGGTGCGCCTGTCGCGGGGAGGGGCGTCTGCTTCTTCCGTGAAATCGTGACGAGCGGTGTCGAAGTTCCCTCTACAAGAAGAACGGTGGAATCCTTCTGTGTTGCCTCCAGCCACGAGCGGGGGACACTCCCCGTCAGGCCAAAGGCGGGCAGAGAGAGGGCATGCATATCCTGCTCGACTGCCGTGACATCCTGCGTGACCAGAATGGGGAGATAGGTGGCGTCGGTATCGGGTTCGAGGACGCCGCGGATGACGACGGTTTTGCCTTCGAACGAGCGCAGGTTAATGGTCGTGCTCTCGACGAAACAGAGGCGCTGTCCTGCTTTGTCGACGAGCAGGTGCGAACCGCGCCGGAGTGTCGTGATCTCGGCCGGCAGGAGGGTGCCGGTCATGGTCTGGATGCCGGTCGGCAGGTCAACGGGTGGCGGGGTTTTGGGGCTGCATGCGGTGAGCAGTGCGCTCAGGGAACCGAGGACGAGCAGAGCAATCCAGGAGTGTTTCATGTGTTCCATTGTCCGCGCTCACCCAGATCGTTGGCAAGCAATAGGGTCACAGTGTTATAGGGCACGGCGAGGGACACGGCATGCCGTGTCCCTAACTAACGCTAACGCATTCTCTCTGCTATCCTGACGTGCTCTATATACCTCGATCATGGATGCCACGGAGAGACATCACAGGCGATCAATACGTCTCCGCAATCATGCCTACACGCATGGATCCTATTTCCTGACGATTGGTGCGGAAGAGAGGGAATGGTTGTTCGGGGAGATCCGGAATGGGAAGATGATATTGAATGAATTTGGAAAAATCGTTGAACAATGCTGGAAGGATATTCCGCTGCATTTTCACAATACCAGGGTGGATGCGCATGTGGTGATGCCCAATCATATCCATGGAATTCTCCACCTCCGGACGTGTACGGACACGACATGCCGTGGCCGTACATCGGATATCGTACACATACCCGAAACATCCCGTGTCCCTACACAACGATCATTTCAAAGGGCAAGTCCCGGTACCCTTTCCACAATCATTGGTTCATTCAAATCCGCCGTCACCCGTCGGATCAATCTTCGCCGCAGAGAATCCGGTGCGAAGGTTTGGCAACGGAATTTCCATGAACACATCGTTCGCAACGCCGCGGAGCTGGCTGGATTCCGCATATATATTCGCGATAATCCAGAAATATGGAAACGGGATCAGGAATATTTTCCACGATGAACCGTAGGGTTACGGCATGCCGTAACCCTACTGAAGGGAGGCAACATGCATCGTCTTACTTCTTCTTGCTCGGATCGAACGCGTAGACGGCGCGACCCACGCGGGTGAAGTACGGCATCTTCTGAAGGTTCAGGGAAATCGTGCCGACCTTCACGGTGCGCTGCTTGGCAACTTCGGCGATGATCTCTTTCTTGCTCAGGGGACCCTTCTCTTTGAGGATCTTCTCGATCACGTCGGCGACGGTACCCGGCTCGTACCCCCACTCGCTCAGGGCGTAGAGGCCGCGGCCCACGAGCACGAATTGTGGATAGCGAATGAGCTCGTTATGGACCGCCTGCACCGTGACGTTCTTGTGGTCGAACTTGGCGTCGCGGATGCGGTTGGCGATCTCCATGAAGTGGAGCGGCTCGCCGGATTTCTTGAGGATGATCTCGACCTTGTCGCGGATCGAGCGCGGGCGGACGAACCTCCACTCGGTGAGGCCCCAGCCTTCGGTGATTTCCTTGAGTCTCTCGTCGATCTTGAGGCAGGAGAGGATCAATTCGCGGCTGGGTACGCGGCCCTCAAACAGGTTCATGGATTGGACGGCCGAGACGATCTCGTCGGCCTGCATGCAGGACTTGCGCTTCTTGAGGATCTTCGTGACGCTGTTGACGATGAGGAGGATATCCTCCATGGCGAGGGACTCTAAGCGCCAGAAGGGGACAAAGGTATTGCTGTGGCTGCCGGCTGCCATTTCATGGTCAATGGTGTACGAAAGGCGCAGCACCGCACCGTCCACCTGTGTCGTTCCCTGAATGCGGCGCAGCACCAGGCTGACGAGCTCGTCCTCGCGCATCAAACCGCCGTGCACGCGCAGAATCCCCTTGGCGAGGTTATTCACCTCATCGAGACGCGTGGTGCGCACTGTGCGCTTGAGCTTGTTCAGGGCAATGGATTCGATCTGACGGATGCGCTCGCGCGTCACGTTGAACTGCTTGCCGATGCGCTCGAGGGTCTGCTTCTGGTTGCCCTGCAGCGCAAAACGCCTCTTCACCACGGTCGCCTCCTTGTCCGTGAGGACGAGGAAGAGATTGTCGAGCATTTCCTGCAGGTTGAGAGAGATCTGCGGAAGACTGGGTGTCTGCTGCGATGCGGCGGTGGAGGAGGCCTGAGGGGCAGTCATCAACGTGGGGGAAAGAACATCCCTCGTTTTACCATAACATTGACAGAGACAAAAGATGCCGGAAGGGTTTGAGTGGACGAGTGAGACGAGATGTTGCTCGGTCTGCCTAAAGTCCATTTTCTCCGCCATGAGGCGCCCTGCGTTTTCATCGCTCACTCAAGCGACAACGAGTCTGTCGGTCGCCCGGTGACGACATCGGTCATCTGGTAAAACGATGGAGTTCAATGAACAGGTAAAGGATGATATTTTAGTTACTTTTCTGAGCTTGTCAAACATCTTCTCAATGCTTAGGAATGGCGATTCAAAGAAGATTTAACGCTGCCAGAGCATCAGGATCAGCCGATTTGCCGCGAGGCGTCGTATAGCGCTCATCCTTGAGGGTGACGCTCCAGCCGCGCGAAACCATCTGTTCAAAGACGGAACGGACCAGCCGTGCCTGGGAACCCTCCTCGCCGGAGGGCAGAAGCGGCAATCCAACGATCAACCGATCGATGTGTCGTTCCGCGATGAGAAGGGCAAGCTGCTCAACGAGGGAAGAGACACTGTCGTGGTGGAGTGTCTCGAGTGGCAGCGGGATTTGAATGTCTTCATCCAAATACGCAACCCCCGTGCGCTTGGTCCCGAGGTCGATGGCGAGGATGCGGGTCATTATTTCTTCTTCCCCAATGAGGCGACCAGGGCGGCGGCGTGGGACTTTTTGTGGGCGGCATTCTTCCAGTGGACGATGTTCTTCTTGGCTGCGGTATCCACCACTTTGTAGACGGTAGGCAAAAGTTTCTCGGCCTCGTCTTTCTTGCCCGCTTTCGCGAGATCGGTTAAATCGCGAAGCACGGACTTCATGCGGGTCTTGAAGGGACGGCGCGCATCGCGCTTCGTTGCGCTCTGACGCATGGCTTTGATGGCTGCGGACGTAAGTGGCATAGCGGCACGAGGGTAGTGATGGTGTTGAGTGATTGCAAGGAATTTGTAGCTGTTAGCTGTGAGCTGTTAGCTGGTAGGAATGGAAGGCGTACGTGGAACGGTTATGATCGGAAGTGAAGTGATGTGATGCAAAATGCCAGAATCCCATCGGCAAAAGCTCAAAGCTAACAGCTAAAAGCTCACAGCTCGTTTCATTGACTATTTGGCGTAAATCAATAGAATCTCCCCATTCCCAAGCCATTTCTCAATGTGCGGAATCATTGGATATGTCGGCAGAAGGACTAATGCGGGTGTGCTCGTGGTGGAGGGTCTCAAACGGCTCGAGTACCGCGGGTATGACTCGTGGGGGGTGGCCTGCAAGACGACGGATGGAATCGCCATTCGCAAGGACATCGGCAAGATCAGCGCGGTGGATTCGCTGGATTTCCTCAAACAAAGCTCGCTTGCCATGGCGCACACCCGCTGGGCCACGCATGGCGGGGTAACGCAGGAGAATGCCCATCCCCACGTCAGCTGTGATGGCAAAATCGTCGTGGTGCTCAACGGCATTATCGAGAACTATGAGGCGCTGCGCGAGGAGCTGAAGACCAAAGGACACACGTTCGTCTCGACCACCGACACCGAGGTCATCCCGCACCTCATAGAGGAAGAGATGAAGACCGAATCGGATTTTGCCGCAGCCGTGCGACGCGCGTGCCTGCGGTTCGAAGGGCGCTACGGCATCGTGGCCATGCATGCGGATTCCCCGTTGCTGGTTGCGGCGCGCACAGGGTCCCCGCTCATCGTCGGGGTCGCGGATGATGGCTACTTCATCGCTTCCGACACGCCGGCATTTCAGGACTCCACGACGACGGTGCAGTACCTCGATGACGGCGAGATGGTGGTGACGGATGGCGGGAGCATTCTCTTCTCGGATCTGCAGACGGGGCAGGAGCGCCTCAAGCGCGAGATTCAGATCACCGTTTCCACGGTCGAGTCGCAGAAAGGGGAGTACGAGCACTACATGCTCAAAGAGATCATGGAGCAGAAGGAATCTATCGCGCGAGCGGTGAATCAGGACGTGGATCAGATCGAGACGCTGGCCCGCGCAATATTGGAAGCGCAGGGCACGTTTCTCGTGGGGTGCGGCACGGCGGCCAAGGCGTGCATGGCGGCGGAGTACTTCTTCTCCGTCATTGCGGGGCATCACGTCAACTTCGCCCCGGCAAGTGAGTTCAAGCTCTACCATCGTTTCCTCAAGCCCCAGAGTCTGCTGATTGCGGTGAGCCAGAGCGGCGAGACGGCCGATACGCTGGAGGCGATGAAGATTGCCAAGGGAAAGGGCGCGAAAGTCCTCGCGATCGTGAATGCGGCAGGGTCCACCATCGCGCGCGAGGCGGATTTCACGCTGCACATCAATGCGGGGCCCGAGCGGGCCGTCGCCTCTACCAAGGCGCTGACGGGTCAGATGGCCGTCCTGCTGCTGATCGCGTACGCCATGATCGGTAAATTGCCCAAGGGGCGCACACGCCTGCTTGAGACCGCGGCCGCCATCAACGACATGCTGAACCCGCGTTACACCGAGTTCATCGAGGGGATTGCCGAGCACATTCAGGAGAGCTCCGATCTCTACATCATCGGCAAGGGCTGGAATTACCCCATGGCGCTCGAGAGCGCGATCAAGATTCAGGAAGTGAGCTACGTGCACGCCGAGGGGTTCGCCGGCGGCGAGCTGAAGCACGGCCCCATCGCCCTCATTGAAAAGGGGACGCCCTGCATCGCGCTCGTGGGCAATGACGAGGTGCGCACCGATATCATTTCGAATGCCATCGAGCTCAAGGCGCGCGGCGGTTTCATCATCGGCATCTCGCCGGTGCGCCATGAGGTCTTCGACGAGTGGATCAAGGTGCCCGATGTCGACACGGCGCAGGCCATCGTGAACATCATCCCCGTACAGGTGCTGGCATACTTCCTCGCGGTGAAGAGGGGAAAAGATCCCGATATGCCGCGGAATCTGGCAAAAAGCGTTACGGTAAAATAATTCCGCTAAATAGCTTTTTGCCCTGAGCCTGTCGAATGGGCGAAATCGGTCACGGTGAAATAGCAGATTTGTCTTAAGCGTATCGGCAGAAGTCCATGTCAGAGTGACCCCTTAGACCCTTGACCGGGGAGGGGAGTTTCGGTAAAGAACTTGCCCCTCATGGCAAGTCACAATCAGGGCAACGGCCGAGAGAAATCCCGCGCAGAAAGCGAGCGAGTGCTGGGTGGCATTGATCTCTATTACCGGGACATCCGTGCTATTCCCATTCTCACGAATGAAGAGGAATTGGTTCTTTTCGACAGATGGAAAAATGGTGACAGGAGTGCAGGGAATGATCTGGTTCATGCGAATCTACGACTCGTCGCCGACATCGCACTGGATTTTTGCGACCACGGGCTTCCCTTTGAGGATCTCGTGCAGGAGGGAAATCTTGGCCTCTTCGAGGCGCTGGAGCATTTCGACCCATCGTTTAAAACGCGATTCTCCTCCTACGCATATTTTTGGGTAGAACGATTCATGCTGACAGCTCTCTCTCATCAAACGAAAATGATAGAGGTGCCGGCATGGGCCAGGGAACTGCCGGAGCGTTGGAACCGCGCACGTCGCGAGTTGCAGGAGGAGGGTGGACTGATTACTGATGAGGCTATAGCGCGAAGAATCGGATACAAAGGCAATTTTGATCAGGCAATGATGACCATCCGCGGTGCCGCCCTTGAGCGAGACACTGAAGCATGTGCGTATCAGGAAGCATCGAAAATGGATGGTGTGCGACAGCCACAGGTGGTCGCGATTGAACGCGAAGAGAATGTATTCCGCCGCCAATATCTTGCGCAGCTGATGGGCGACACCCTCACCGACCGTGAGGTGCTGTATGTCACGGCGTCATTCGGTTTCGATGATCATTGTGAGAAGAGCGGACCAGTGCTTGCCCGCATGTTTAGAGTTGATACGACAACGATCAATAAGCACAGAAAGCGAGCGTTGGAGAAACTGCGCACCGTCATGCTGGAACGACTGGATGCTCCGGGAGAGCAAATACCCGCTCTCATCGTGGAACAAATACTGTGACACTCTTCCTCATTTCTCGTCCGGCGGAATCCCGTAGTATCTGAACAGGAACGTCGCGATATCTTTGAACACCGGTGCGGCGGACTGCACCCCGAGCTCCTTGCCGCGGGCCTTGGGGCGGTCAAATTTCACGAGCACGACGAACTTGGGATGATTGGCGGGAGCGTACCCGGCGAATGAGGTGATCACGGAGCCCGTACCGGTTTCGTACTTTCCGCCGGGACCGGCGACCTGACTCGTTCCCGTTTTGCCGGCCATCTTGTAGCCCAGGACTTTGGCGGACTTCGCATAGCCGTTGTTGACCGAGCTCACCAGCATGGCCGTGATGGTTTGGGAGGTCTCGGGGGTGATGACCTGATCGATGACTTTGGACTGCGTGCGTTCCACAGAGCCATCCGCAT
>JAUSKD010000023.1 GCA_030647195.1 Candidatus Peribacter sp.
CGCTCATTTTCTGTAAATATCCGTCATCCGGCTTCATCCGGCTGCGGCGGATTACGCCGTGGTTCCTCTATTCGTTATTTGTAAATGTCTGTCACACTCTCGCCCTTTTCGATGTGCCGGATCACCTCGGCGAGCAGGGGAGCGATGGGCAGCACTTTGAGGCCGTGGAAGGCGGTGTGTTTGATGGGAAGGCTGTCTGAAACAACGACTTCCTTGAATTCCGCTTTTCTGAAATTCTCGATCGCCTTGCCTGAGAAGATGCCGTGGGTGGCGGCGGCGTAGACATCGGGCAGGGCTTTGCGCTTGAGCAGCGCCTGCCTGGCTTTGAGCAGACTGCCGCCGGTGTCGATCATGTCGTCGAAGAGAATACAGTGGCGTCCTTCAATGTCTCCCACCACTTCGATGATCTCCGCTTCGTGGTGGGCGGGGCGGCTCTTGTGCATGATGGCCAAGTCGGCGCCCAGCATATCGGCGAATTTTTTGGCGCGTTTGGCGCCGCCGGCATCGGGCGAGACGACCACGGGGTCTTTGAGCTTCTTTCCTTTGAAGTAGGCGGCGAAGAGGGGACGGGCATCCAGCGCATCCACGGGAACAGCGAAGAATCCCTGAATCTGGTCGGAGTGTAGGTCCAACGTGATCACGTGGTCCGCGCCGGATTCTTCCAGCAGGTGGGCGATCAGCTTGGCCGAGATGGGCTCCCGCGGGGCGGCCACACGGTCCTGCCGCGCGTAGGCGAAATGCGGCATCACCACGTGCACGGTACTGGCAAAGCTTAATTTGGCCGCCTGACACATGAGAAAGAGTTCGATCAGACACTCGTCAGGCTGCAGCGTTGCCGTCTGCAGAATGAAGACATCCCTCCCGCGCACGGACTCGAGGTAGCGCACATAGCGCTCGCCGCAGCTGAAGGCTTTGAGTTCGATTTTGCCCAGCGGGACAGCGAGTTCTTTGGCGAGGGAGGTGGCGAGTGTGGGGTGGGAGGATCCCGCGAAGAGGTGCATCGGTGCGGATGGTAGCAGGAATACAGGGAGCCAGGAATACAAGAATACAGGGGATGGGAATACGCTTTTTGAAATCCTTGTATTCCTGAATTCCTGCATTCTTGAATTCTTGTTTTCCCGCATTCTTGTCTCCATACTTCCAGCCGAATGCACGTTCGCCTTTCTACCTGTCTTGGCATGCCGATCAGAGCGGAGGATACCGAGGAGGTGATCGGCACCGTGCGCGGCATCCTGCTCCATCCCGATCGCGGAACCGTGGAGGGATTCTTCGTCCGGGTGCCCGGCGCCTTCTCTGCTTCCTCGCTCTTCCTCTCCACGTTCGATGTCGCCCACTTTGGGCGCTCCATCCTCGTGCGCGATCATGATCGCGTCGCGCCCGCTGCGGATTTCATCCGGGTGCAGCCGCTCCTCGCAGATCCGCGGACCGTTCTCGGGCAGCGCATACGAACGGAATCCGGTGCAGTGCTCGGGCGCTGCCGCGACATCCAGTTCGAAACGGGCTCGATGCGGCTGGTGTGGCTCTTTCCGAAGAGGTGGTTTCGCTGGCGTAACCCGGTTGCGGTGCGAGACATTGTCGAAATTAGTCCCGAGGCGATCATCGTGCGCGATCCGCCCGCTCTGGTCAGAGAGAAGGCGGCGGCAGAGACCGGGAAGATGCCGCTCGTCCCTCTGCTGCCCGAGATGCCCGAACAAGCCTAAAAAAACCGTCCCACGGGCGTGGAACGGTTTAAAGGTCTTTCTTCGGTACTCCTCTCAGAAGGCGCCGATCACGAAGGTCACGATGGCGCGTGCAATCAGGATGATCACGAGACCGATGATCACGTAGATGATCATTTTCTTGGCCTTATCCTTTTCGCTCTCCTCCCCCTGCGAAATGATGTAGCGGATGCCCGCGACGACGATCATCACCACGGCGATGAGGGTCATGAAGTCGAGCACCTTCTGGATCACCTGCTGAATGGCCTGCTTGAGGTCGGTGGGGCCTCTCCCTACGATGTCGGGTGGATTGGGATCCAACTGTGCGAGCGCCTGAAAAGGCGTGCTGCACACGACGACGGCTGCGAGTTTCAGACTGAGCGAGCGGAGATGTGTCATGAGATGGGGGAAGAATTTTCCTTATTGTTATACGGCTTTCGGTGCGTGCGCAAGGTCTCGAAAACATCACAACTACATTCCAGAAAATTGGCAAGCTGCTCTATGATTGTTCCTTGCCGATAAATCCGGTGGCCAGCACGAGCAGTGCGGGACAGGCAAACCACAAATCCTGATAGGTGATCATGGTGGCCATGAGCTGACTGCCCTGCATGATGGTGGCGATGGACGCGGTCTCTGCGATGGTCTTCGAAAGGATCGGCACATCCGCCACGTAGGTGAGCAGAGTCGAGAGCAGAAGACCCGCCGTCGCGAAGCCGAAGATGCCCGTGAGCACGAGATCGATGCTGCCCCCCGGCTCGCGCTTGAATTCGATTTCGAAACCGCCGCGCACGGCGAGGAAGATCACTGCCGCGACGAAGAGCACCAGCTTGGTGGTCGAGAGCAGGGTGATGTCGATGGTGATACCAAGCATCGAGAACATGGGATCGGAGGTCGAGATGCGGGCGAGCAAATTGCCGATGCCCTGCACGGCGACGATGGAGATGTAGGAGGCGATGATGATCTTTACGGACTCGTGTTTTCCGATGATGAAGCTGTACGTTATGACCACGGCGAAGAACACGATGACGAACAGATCCCAGGTGAGCGTAAGGTCCATGGAGCCGATACTACTCCAGCTATTTAGTGGAGAACAATTGTTGTGAGTGGGGCGGGAAGCTATAAGCTGTGAGCTGTGAGCTTTTAGCTTGGTGTTGAAAGCACATTCCTCCCTTCAATCGCTTCAGCATGAGACACGGTTTTCTGCTCATCGACAAGCCCTGCGGTCCCACCAGCCACGATGCCGTGGCGCGGGTGCGCTCTGTGCTGCACGAGCCGAAGATCGGGCATCTGGGTACGCTGGACCCGGCGGCGGAGGGGCTTTTGGTGCTCGCGGTGGGGGCGAAGGCGCTCAAGGCCGTGGAGCTTTTTTCGGATCTTTCGAAGGAGTACGAAGCGGTCATCCACCTCGGGGCGACCAGTACCACGTACGACCGCGAAGGCGTGATCGAGAGGTGGTCCCCTGTGGCAGGCTGGCATGCGCCGGATGAAATTCAAATCCGTTCGATCATCTCGAGCCGCTTCATCGGCAAGATTCAGCAGGTGCCGCCCGCCCACTCCGCGGTGAAGATCGGCGGGGAGCGCGCGTACCGCAAGGCGCGTCAGGGCAGGGGAGTGAATATTCCCTCCCGCGAGGTCGAGATCACCGGGTGCGTCATCACGCATTACGACTATCCGCATCTGCACCTGAAAGTCTCCTGCGGCTCGGGAACCTACATCCGCTCGCTCGCCCATGATCTGGGAGAGGTGCTGCAGTGCGGCGGCTACCTCGAGAAGCTCAAGCGGACGGAGGTCGGTATGTGGAGCGTCAAAGATGCGGTGAGGCCCGAGCTGGCGACGTGGACAGGTGTGCTTCCTTTAAAGGACGTGCTCGCCGACTTCCCGAAACTCGAGCTCACCGATGCGCAAGCGGAGGACATCCGGCACGGCCGCGCCATTGCTCATGAAATTGCGCCCGATACCATCGGCTGGCACGGAGGGCTGCCCATTGCGGTACTCATTCCGTGCCGGGATGGCACACAGCAATCGAGAGCGAGGAAGGTGCTGTGAGTGTTGAAAAGTGGTAGATGAGATTGGAACGCGCATTTTTCGCAGTCAGAACTATTCCTGCGAGGATGTATACAGATATACATAAATATGTTATAGTTATGACTCCTCCCATATTTCATTTTGGAAAAGAGAACCACTGAAACGCAGGCCATCACTCCCGAGCAACGACAGACGTATAGAGAGAAACTTCTCGCTTCACTCCAAGTTGCACGCCGTTACGATGGGACAGAGCAATCATTCAATCAACTTATCGATACGGTGAATACGCTGGATCACTGGATGCGCGATACATTCGGTTCAGGGGCTGCGATTCCCATACAAAAAGAAATGGAATTAGCTCGTACCTCAGGGACAAAGCGAGACCACAGTATTAATAGCATTCTCGATATTGCCGATGCGCAACTGCGCCAATGTCTTGAGGGACCGAAATCCTTGGATGATATGTTGCGTGAATTGAAGATCGCCTTCACCGAAATCGATCAAGTGCTTCTTCCCACAAATCCAAAGTCTCCTCCTCCTGGTGGTGGCGAATGGGAAGAGGCGGTAATCGAACCCCGCTTGCAGCGGCTGATCCTCACCCTACAGAAGCATCACATATTCATCGATGACATTCTCGTCACGAAAGGGGCTGTGGATCCTGCGCAAATGCGCAAGCAGCCGTATGTCCTGGTCGAGATTCCGCGGATTGGACGTGAAGTGCTTGTGTGCAATCAAGTGGGGGAAGCGACGTTCGTGAGTCGAAGGCATCTTGCACTCCAGACGTACCTCACACTTCCGAAAGAAGCACTTGAGCAGGTTGAAGGAGTGGAACGCATTGTCAGCAGAGGTACGGGAAAATGGGAAGTGGATGTGATGGAGGCGCTTCTGAAAGAGCTTCCTGAGGGAGAAATGAAAAAGATTGATGTTCGGGATGTCGAATCACTCCGAAGAGAAATCCTGAAAAAGATTCCAACTGGTGTGGAGTGGGTGGCAATGACACGACCAATTAGAAAAAAATTTAGTATTGCAGGAAGGGGTGAAGTTGCAATAGCTACTGCTTTTGGTGTAGATCATGGACACGACCCTCGTGGTTCTCAGTATGCTCATGCTCAACTCGGAACTAGAATTTTTGGTGAGGATGATCCTGCTATTCATGCAGTGCTTCGAGTGGAGAATGAGTGGCAGGGATTTGAAATAAACCCTGTAAAACTCAAGAATGAAATACGCAGGAGAATTCCAACTGCACAAGAATGGATAGCAATGCAAAGCAACCAAAAAAAGGTGTTCAGAATTGGAGGAAGAGGCGAACTTGCGATAGCGAAGACATTGGGGGTTTCTCTTGAGCAAGATCCCTGTGGTTATCCATATCCTCATGCTCTCCTCGGCTCTGCCATTTACGGAGAGGAGGATCCTGCTATTCAGGCGACTCTCAAAGAGGAAAGAGAGTGGCAGGAATTAGAGAAAGACACTGCAAAGCTCAAAGCTGAGATACGCAGGAAAATTCCGACTGCGCAAGAGTGGATGAAAATGAATCGGCATGAAAAATATTGATTCTAAATCGCTGGAAGGAGCGAAATTGTATTAGCAAAAGCATTAGGTATGTCTTTCACACAAGATCCCAAGGGGTATTCATATTCTCATGCTCTCCTCGGCGCTGCAATTTACGGAGAGGAGGATCCTGCTATCCGGGAGACTCTCAAAGAGGAAAGAGAATGGCAGGAATTTAAGAAAGACACTGCAAGACTCAAGGCTGAGATACGCAGGAAAATTCCTACGTCGCAGGAATGGGTAGCGATGACAGGGCAGCAGAAGTGTTCATTTAAAATTGCAGGAAGGGGGGAAAAAGCAATTGCGAGTGCCCTAGATATTTCTGTTAAAGAAAGCCCAAGCGGGAACTCATATTCCCATGCCTTACTAGGGACTGCCATTTACGGAGTAAAGGACCCCGCCCTTCAGGCAATGCTCAAAGAGGAAATAGAATGGAAAGAGCTCAAGAGAGATCCTGCAAAGCTCAGGGCTGAGGTTCGTAGGCGCATGCCAACGGGACAGGAATGGATGGCAATGACAAAGAAAGAAAAAAAGTTTAAAATTGCTGAAAGAGGTGAAAATGCAATCGCGAATGCACTGGGTGTTTCTCTCGAACAAGATCCTTGCGCCAATCCATACTCTCACGCCCTGCTCGGAGCCGCTATCTACGGGGAGGATGATCCTGCTATTCAAGCAGCCTTACGGAGAGCAAAAAAGAATGAGGATGAATGATAAATATTGGCTTAGGGAAGCCAATGGTGGACGAGATTAGACTGGGTTGGAACACCCTCATGCCTTACATAGAGGAGGTGGCGCGAGTAGCGCAAGAGAGGGCGGAACAGGTAAATAACAGAGAAATAACAGCGGAAGATGGCCCGAGAGCGACCCTGTGTGTTGCTACGAGATGAGATTAGAACAAGAACGACAGAGGGCAGTTCCCTATGGTATTATGGATTCATGGAAGGGAATCCTTCGAAGAAAGGTGTCAGAATGCTCTCTGAACAAGAGAAGAAGGAGCTGGTGCAGAAAATGGGAGAGATAATGTCACGTAGAACCAAGGAATTGAGGGAGGGTGGCGAGTCTTTCGATTGCGGACACAAAAGATGACAAGGTATCACCGTGCCCCTGTAAGTTAATGGATAGACTGCCACGCTTCTATCGTGGTCATCTCGGTTCAATTCCGAGCGGGGGCACCATTCCCGCAATGGTCGAGATGAGAGTGGAACACTAATGACCACTCTCTAGCGCCTCACCTGACGATAATATTCTTCGCAGCCTTCATTGAATGAGGGGGAGTTGCCAGTGCAATCGCCTCCTGTGCTTTCAGCCCATTTATAACCTGCATCATGGCCTGTTCCTTCATTGTACGGATTTTCCTGCTCCGTTTCTGGCATCTCATTATCTCGGCTATTACTGTAATCACTACTACTTGAGCATCCGATCAGCAAAAAAAGGAAGATTGCGAATAAACAGCACTGTGTCTTCTGTGAACTCATGGGAAGGTGAAAGTAGGGAAGCTGTCGGCTATCGCCTCATCCGAAGTAATCTGCGTGAATTGGCACGGCTTGTAATAGTTCCCTTTTGGCCCGTGAAAGGATTTGTATTGCCTTTGGTACTCCAATTGTTCAGCAAGGTTGAATCTGGCACTGTTCTATTGTACTGATTGACGAAGGTTCCATCATTACGGAAGTATGAATCAACATTTGTGAAGGGGGTAATCGAATTACTTGGTGCTGTATCACAGCCTCCACTCCATCCCCTGAGAGCATTTGATGCAATCCGAGCCTCACATGCTTGCTGGTCATTCTTGATTCTCTCCTGCTGAAGAGAATCTTGTAGGTTATTCCACCGTTGAGTAGATTGCTGATACATTTCATTGATGCGCTTATTGTCCTCTTCGGATGATTTATTTAGAGTTTGTCTGAGCCTTTCAATCAAATCCGAAATACTATCTGCCTGAGCAATCCCAGGAGATAGGATCAGTACAAATAAAAGTAATGAAGCAGTAATTAACTTTCGCATAGTGTACATCATACGAGTTAACAGGTTAGATACAAGTTGTATCAGAGACGTACCAGAGAAGCCAGTTTGCTGTATAATATGCCATATGACAGCCGTAGGCCGTCCCACCAAGTACAGCCCAGAAATGCTCCTGAAAACAGGTAAATATCAGGAGGAATGTGAGAAAACAGGTGCAATCCCCTTCATTGAGGAGCTTGCACTGCGTCTAAACGTCAATGACGACACGGTGGTGGAATGGTGCAAACACAAGGAGTTTTCCGCCACGGTAAAAAGACTCAAAACGCTTCAGAAACTTCATCTCAAAAAGGACGCTCTGGAGCGGAAAATCCATCCCACAATGGCTATTTTTCTTCTCAAGGCCAACCATGAAACCGATGAGGGCTCTCGTAGCCATGAACCAATACAGATTAATCTTGTCGGTCGTCCGTCTCTAAGTCAGCTATATTCAGAGTCCGAAGCGGCAAGCGACAAAGGTGCGAATACTGGCGATCTGAGGTAGAATGAAGACGCGTATCCACACGCAAAGCCCGTAGCGTACGGACGGGCTTTTAAATAGAATGTAAACATGTGGATACGTACGAAAGAAGAAGCAATTAAGCTGGTTAGGCTAATGAAAGAAGAAATCCCTGATGTTTTTGCGGAGAAAATTGAACACTCCAGATTTATGCAAAACCTAAGGCTGCAATTGGGTGACCTCTACACAGCCACAGGAGAAATGCCAGAGCATTTGAAAGATATGTGGGAGAATATTTTCTCGGCAAATTACAAACACGATGGCTGCACAAGATTAGGGGATGAACATCCCAAGCGATGGATTGAGTGGAGATACAATGGATTGAGAGATTTTTTCACTCTGTTGGAGGAATGGGTTGCAGAGGGCTTCGAAAGAGGAATATATCCTGTGAAACCAGAACAGAAAGTTCAGAAGGAGGCTAAGCCTAAGGGCTGGTGGTTTTTTGGTAATGGGGTGAGTTCCATCCTTCAGATTAACGGAACAAATATTCCATTTGAGAGCTCTGCGAAAGGTAAGGGTAAAGGCTACCCTGTAATCCTCCTTCAGCTTCTCTCTTGGCCAGGTAAAGTCGCTGTGAATGAGCAGGAATTTGGAGATACAATCAGGGCACGTTGGGGTATCGAGGACGCTGATACTGATAAATACAAATCCAGAGCATTTACTGACGCAATAAGGGACATGAACAAAGATGTGAAGGAGGCACTAAAAACTGAGGATGATTTTATCGTAAAAAATGGTTCTGGCTATTCCGTCAATGACAAGTTTAAGTGAATAGTGTGAGTCACAGGTGACTCACTGAGTTCTGAGAAAAATGGGGGGCATGTTTTGCGTGTGGATTCGCTCACCCCCTTGGCCACCTACATACGGAAGGGGACCCCCAAGGGGTCCTGAGTTCCTTTTATATTTCCCTCCGTCCTTATGCTTACATTCTACCAATTATCCATCCTAGGCCAACCGAAGTTCCTCCCTCCGAAGATCAATGTGTACGGCTTCATTGAGCACATAGCACAAACGAGGGCAGAGCTGCTCACTCCTGAGAACTTCGGGGAGCTTGTACTGGAGTTCGCAGAGAAGGCAGGACTCAAGCCTCGTGATTGGGGCATGAACCTCGATGCCCTGAGGTGGCTCTACAAGGTCACTCCGCAACTTGAGCGCGCTGCACGATCCGTGCGTGAACATGGATGGTGAAACATTCATTGACGGCTCCTGCTTCAAAATCCACTACCTCCAGTGGACCGAGGAGCAGGAGCGTCAGTGGATTCGGGATTTATCCATATTATGTTTACAGCTCTATGAAGAAGAACAGTCAACACATACGACTCTCTCCTGAAGTCGTGTATGATGTATTCTCTAAGGCACCTATGGAGCAATACGCCGTGTCATATAGTAGGGTCAGTAGTGAAAGCCAAATTGAGGGCTCAAGCCTCGACGTGCAGCGTAGAGAGTGCCGTGAGGCAGCAGACAAATTAGGGACCCCCATCCTTAGGGAATTTGTGGAGGAGGGAGTCAGTGGGACACTCATACAACGTCCTGCGCTTACAGAGGCTTTGGTATTCTGTGCCAAAAACAAAGGCAAGATCGCCTTTCTGATTCTGAAGGACGTGGACCGCTTGGCGCGTGACAGTCTTGTCTACCTCACCATTAAGCGGAGTCTGAGTGAGCTTGGGGTCCAACTCTATTCGATCAACCAACCGAGCATCAACGAAGATACTCCTGAATCACGCTTCCTTGAGGGAATTTTTAGTGGAGTTGCTCAACTGGAACGCGACAGGATTCTACGGCGTACCGTATCAGGGCAACACGAGGCACGGGAGCAGGGAGCATGGATACACAAAGCCTCCTACGGCTACATCACAGATCGCAGTCCTACAGGCATGGCAACACTCAAGAAGGACCCTAAGCACGCTCCTGGGGTCCAGAAAGCCTTTGAGATGTACGATGAGGGGGCAGATCAGCAACAGGTATGTGACAAGCTGAATGCCCTTGGGTTCCGTACCTCCCGTGATGGGAAGTTCACGAAGCAGACCATGTCTCATCTGCTCAGGAATCCCGTATATGCAGGTAAGGTTCGGGACCCCAAAAACCATAAGAGGCTCATAGATGGCCTCCACCCCGCTATCGTGCCCCTAGAGCTCTGGAAACACGTCCAGGAGCGTTTAGAGGGCAGAGCAGTCTCCCTCTACAAGACACGTGCAAACCCCCATTTTCCGCTGGTGAACATCCTCCGTTGCCATGCATGTAACGGACCCATGGCAGGAGGCTTCTCCACGGGCAAGGCGGGGAAGAAATACGGGTACTACCACTGCCGCAGGGGCGGTTGTCAGGCCAAGAGCATCCCCTACGAGGGCATTGAGCGTGCGTTTGAACGGGTCCTGAAAAGCATAGAGCCCACGGAGGGCTGTGTGGACCTCTTCGAAAAGGACTTCATCGGCGTGTACCGAGAGAAGTGGCAGCAATCGCTCACTGAGAAGACGGTGCTCCAGCGCCGCCTCACGGATTTGGAGGTGAAGCGGGACAAGGTTGAGGATAGTTTCATCACAGGAAGAGTGAGCGAGGAAACATACGACAGGCAACTCACCAAAGTGCAGGAGGAGATGATGCGGGTGAGCGAGGCAAAGGAGAATCATGTGCTCTCGGAATCCCGCATGAAGGAAGTCATGTTCTTTGCTAGGAAGTTCATCACCTCCATTTGGAACACATGGAAGAACGGCACGGTAGAGCGCAGGAGGCTCATTCAGGGAATTGTGCTCCCTGAGGGGACCCGCCTAAGCAAAGAAAATAAGTTTGAACACCTAAACTTGCCGCCTCTGTTGCGGCTTATCCGTGCTTCGGGTGTTGATCGGTCGAAGGTGGTGGGTCAGGTGGGATTTGAACCCACGGCCAATTGCTTAAGAGGCAACTGCTCTACCGGACTGAGCTACTGACCCAAACGGAACGAAAGTGGAAGGAACGACGGGGGCCGAGCAGATCATTGTTTCCCGACGCCCCGCAAGCGGGGCTAGGCGGACTGAGCTACTGACCCGTGTGCAGGGCAGCCTATCAAAAGACTGGTATACCTACAAACGAACGGCTTTCATTTATTTCCCGCTGTCCTTCGACGCGATGTAGATCAGAAGGGCGACAATGGCGATGACGACGACGATGCTGGCGGGGATCATCATGGGGAACACTCTACTCCTCCCCATTCCTGATTTGTGGACAGGAAGGAGGTGGTGGTACGATAGCCTCCATGCCCGCCGCAAAAGGTGCGCATGAGCGCAAGAATCTTCCTCCGGCACCGAGGCTCAAGAAGCTTATCGGGCCGAGTTTCATCATTCTGGGGCTCGGCCTCGGGAGCGGCGAAGTGATTCTGTGGCCGTACCTTGCCAGTAACTACGGGCTCGGCATGGCGTGGGCGATCGTGCTGGGGATCACCATGCAGTTCTTCATCAATATGGAGGTCGAGCGTTACGCGCTCATCCACGGCGAGAGCATCTTCGTCGGGTTCGCCCGGCGGTGGAAGAAACTTCCCTCGTGGTTCATCCTCTCGACCTTTCTCGGGTTCGGCTGGCCGGGCATCGGGCTTGCCGGGGCAACCCTGCTCGCGGGGGCGCTGGGCCTCGACAACGTGCATGCCGTGGCCATCGTTCTGTTCCTGTGCATCGGATTCATCCTCACGTTTGGGCGCGTGCTGTACAAGACCGTGGAGCGGCTGCAGATGGTTGTGATCGCCGTGGGGATTCCGTTCATCCTGCTCCTCGCACTGTACCTTGCGCGCAACGAGGATGTCGTGATCCTCGCGCAGGGACTCATGGGTCAGGGGGAAGGTTTCTGGTTCCTGCCCGCGGGCGTGCCGCTCGCCACCTTCCTTGCCGCACTGGCCTACTCGGGGGCCGGGGGCAATTTGAATCTCGCCCAGTCGTGCTACGTGCGGGATAAGGGATACGGCATGGGACGGTATGCCGATCGCATTACCAGCGTGATCACCGGCGGTGGCTCAAGTGACAAGATTTCTCTGAGGGGATCCACCTTCGCGATCACGGACGATAACCTGAAGCGCTGGAAGAAGTGGTGGAGGGTGGCCAACCTCGAACACCTGCTCATCTTCTGGCTGCTGGGCCTCATCGCCATGCTCCTGCTCTCGTTCCTCGCGTACGTTACGACGTTCGGAGGCGCGGGCAATGCGCAAGGCATTCACTTCATCCTGCTCGAGGCCTCCGTCATCGCCAGTCGCACGCTCCCGGTTTTCGGCATGCTCTTCCTCGTCGCGACAGGCATCATGCTCCTCGCCACGCAACTCACGGTGCTCGATGCGACGAGTCGCATCATGACGGAGAACGCGCTTCTGCTCACGAAGCGGCGCACCTCGCGCGTTTCGCTGGTGTACTACTTCATCCTCTGGGCGCAGATTCTATTCGGCATCGCCGTGTTCAGCCTGGGGTTCGACCAGCCGCGCGAGCTCATCGTGCTCGGCGCGGTCATCAACGCGTTCACGATGTTCGTCTACACGGGGCTTCTTTACCTCTTCAACAATCGCGCCCTTCCGCGCCCGCTTCGTCCCTCCCGCTGGCGCAATGGTGTTCTGCTTCTGTGTTTCCTCTTCCTCGGGTTCTTCTGCGGGGTGACGGTGGGCAGTTTTCTGGTGTAGGGAAGTCGGGAAATCGGGAAGAAGGGAACTCGGGAACTGGGTTCATTAAATATTTCCGAATTCCCTAGTTCCCTTATACCTAGTTCCCTAGTCCTGCTCTTCGACTTCCTTCGCCCCGCCCACCGCCTCCATCCCGTGCCGCTGGATTGTCCGCCAGGTACCTGCTCAGTGGCTGCGGAGCCTCTTGAATCTCCTCTGCTCCGCCCGGTCGAGCATGAGCTGGATGCGGGCGGTCGAGAGCATGCGCGGGAGGAGCGAAGAGGGGATCCCTCCCTGTGCAGCCGGGGCGAGCGTGGATGGGGGAGACCGCTGTTGCTGGAGGAGGCGCTGCAGTCGCAGAGCTCGGCGATCGAGGGGTGTGAGCCTCGGTGGGCGTGGAGGGGGGACGTAGACGGGGGGAGGAGAGGGAGCAGCAGGAGAAGACACGGGACCGGGGACGCTCGGGGTTGGTGAGGGTATGGATGTTCCTTTCCCGCCATGTTCCAGGTCATACGCTTCCCAGAATTGTTGCAGGGACCGCGTAGCAGCAGCGCCTCCGCCGCCATCAAGGGTAAAGGAGAGGGAGACGTTCGTTCCTGCGGAGTCGGTATTGCCGGAGGAGTCCTGACAGGCGATGTATACGGTTTTCGCACCGGGTGAGCCCAAAGGGATGGAGCAGGAAATGTTCTGGGTGCCGTCGCCGGTGCAGTCGGTGTCGTTGGACATGTCCGCGTAGCTCTCATCTGAGGTAGAGGCACGGCAGTCTCCGGCTTCGTCTAAGGAGAGAGTGACGGTGGGGGTGGCGGAGGTGATGGTGGAGGAGGATGCGGGGGTGAAGGAGGAGGGAACGGGGGGATCGTAGTCTTGCACGAAGACGGAGAGGAAGGCATCGATGCTTCCATAGCCCGTCGCATCTTCCGCACCACCATCGGTGGCGTCTCCATCACCGTTCATGTCCGCATCTCCCGTGAGGCCACCCGTCACAATGACGTTCCCCGACGTATCGGTTGCGACGGAGAAGCCGTAGTCATTGTCCGTTCCTCCTAGCCGTTTCGCCCACTGGAAGGTACCCGAGGTATTGAAGACTGAGAGGAGGACATCAGCTTCGGCATACCCTGTCCCATCCTCCGCCCCGCCATCGGTACTGTCCCCGTCGCCGTTGACGTCGGCATTGCCGAACATCGTGTTCGACAGAACGATGTTGCCGCTGGGATCAAAGGTGATGCCGTTGGAATTACCGTTCCCACTCAGCCGCTTCGCCCACTGGAACGTCCCTGCGGAGTTGAAGACGGAGAGGAGATTGCGCCCGTCATACGTCGTGGTGTCTTCAACTCCCCCATCGGTGGTATCTCCATCACCGTTCACATCGATGTTGACGACGGGGAATCTTTCGCCGTCTCCGCTCGACACGAGACCCGTGACAGCAATGGTGCTCCCCCACACCGCCACGTCAAAGCCCTGGTCCTCATATATTCCTCCCATCCTCTTCGCCCATTGCCAGGTGCCCGAGGAGTTGAAGACGGAAATCACGATGTCAGTATTCCCGTACCCCGTCGCATCCTCCGCTCCTCCATCCGTCGAGTCCCCGTCGCCGTTGAGGTCGGCGTTGCCGGTGACATAGCCCGCCACGATGACATTGCCAGAGGAATCGGTGGCGACGCTGTAGCCGTAGTCATTGTCCGTCAATCCCAACCGCTTCGCCCACTGGAAGGTACCCGAGGTATTGAAGACTGA
>JAUSKD010000031.1 GCA_030647195.1 Candidatus Peribacter sp.
TCAGAGACATTGTGATACCAGCGCCAAAGGTCCGTGTCGATCTTGGTCATACGCCTTCATTGTATGTTGTTTCCTGTTTTTGTTCAGGAATAAGGTGCCTGCGTCTCGCGCTGCGGCGCTAGAACGCAGGGCATGGGTAGTAAAACTTGAGTGCCACTTCACGTTGCAACTCGGGCAGAAAACGGTGGATCTCGTTCAAAGACTCGATCGGTTCGATGCGACCGGTCTTGCGATTCATCTTCATTCCGATGGAGCCGCCGACGTACAGGAGCGCAATCTTCGGGCGTGCCATAGGTGGAGTCTACTCAAGTACTCAGCAGGTGCAATATAAATGTGTGTTTAGTGAAGGTATAAGGAAAAAGGTTAAGGTGAAGGCTTGAACAAGAAAAAACTTTTCCAGAAAACCTCAACCTTTTACCTCAACCTTGACCCTCCCCTACCCTCCAACGATCACCTGCTCCACCTCCCGGACTGTTTCATCAAGCTGGCCATCGCGGTTCACGACCTGCGCCGTGCAGAGCGAAGCATCGGCAATTTCCCGATCCATGCTGGCGATGCGGCGCCTGAGCTCATCTTCCGCCATCGGAGAGCGCCTGCGGATGCGCCCGATCAACTGCTCGCGGCTCTCGGGCAGAATGAAGACGGACCGGAGGGGAAAGCGTGGATGCGTACCAGAGAACAGTACATGCTTGCGGATACTGTGAAAGCCCTGAATATCGACTTCGCGCACCACGATCTTCCCTTGTTGCATGGGAGGCACGATTTCCTCCTCGAGCGTTCCGTAGCGCGCACCCGCCCGAACGATCCTGTTCGGATCGGGCGGGCCATCGTGGACCGTGGCCCATTCGAGCACTTTGTCTTGCTTGATGAGCGCATCGAACTCCGTATCCGCGACGAACCGGTAGAGGTCATCCCCTTCTCCGGGCCGCCGGGAGCGCGTGGTGGCGCTGCGCGGAAAAACGAACTCGGGATGGAGTGCTTTGAGCTTGCGGAGCACGACGCTCTTGCCAACCCCGCTCGGCCCGATGATGAGCACCAGTCTGCCGGAGTGAGAGCCAGATGAAGCCATAGTGCAGACGCATCCTACCGCACCGGACGGTTGTCTGACCATGCAAAGAATGCTATACTAACCTGATTTGTTCTTTCCATCTCCGCTGTCCCCAAAAGCAGGGAGCAGTGAGAAGTGACACCGCGATTACACGGCTGCGGAGGCCTTACCGCTCCCGTCGTCCGTGTCACTCGCGTTCCTCCTGAAGATCTTCTTCAGGCCCCGCACCCTTCCGTGCTTGCACGGAAAGGTGCGGGGTCAGTCACTTCTCTCTCCTCCCTGCCTTCTTCTCTGTCCAGCACCCTTGCTCTGCAAAGGTGCGGGGCAGAACACGGCTGACCACCGTGCCACGCTGCCCGCCCGAACGATCCGTTCGTTCACGCGGGCCCGCCCTGTCATCCGTTCGTTCGGATCGGGCGGGGAGCATCCTGCTCCGGCACACACAAACAATTCCTGCTCCCGGGATAACGGGAGGCCGATGCCCGAGCACTCGGGCTCACACCAACACAAACAGTGGTGCGCGCCCACTTCAAGCGCGTTCAAGGACAGGGAGCCGGAGCTGGTCACTCTGGGAACGACCTTCGCACACCACACTCGTGCGTAAGGTCACCGGGGCACTCGCCTCTTGGGTTCGAAGCCGAACTTAAGACGCGGGTGCCCCTTTTTCATCAACGATCACTGTATCGTCCTGCGCGGGGCATATCGGGAATTTCAAGATCGAAGGACCCGCTTCTTCTTCTCCTGCCGGGATCAGAAAGGATTCGCAGACAGAAACAGAATGGATGGACAGATCTTTCACTTCGCCCGATCGCTCAACGGTCACCCAGATGCTTCCATCCGCTGCCACCCATCGTCTGGTGACTTCCCCTTCCAGATGGCGCAGCGGATACACCACCTGATCGCCTTCTTTGAAGCGGGCACCGAGAAGAAGTCTCGCTTGCTCTTCTGTGCTGAGCGCATGCGCGTGAACGCTCAATTCGACAGCTGGCCGAACGCTGTCCTCTGGTGGATCATCTGCAGCAAGGCCTTCTCTTTCATCTTCAGAGCGGAGGCTGATAGCTTCGCATCATACAAGAGGTGTCAATGAAGAACGCCATGCCGTTCGTTCATGTGCACTATTGTTTACCACTCGTAGTGCAACAGCATGTGCATCCTCCCCAGCCAGGGAACGGATTTTTGAGCGAGAGATTTTTTATGTGGAAACGGAAAGACGTACGAAATCACTTTCGTTCCAGGACGAAGTTCTCGATTGAATTTCTCTTCGAGTGATGGCATGACTGTCGGGAAGAGGTAGAGAAAAATACAGTCGGCGTCGCGTATATCCTGCTTTTCGGAATTTCCCAGCCGCAAGGTGACATCTTGTCCGCTCCACCAGATCCGCAGTTTGCCGAGCAGCCAGACAGTGGGCACGTACTCCCATCCGATGGCACGAAGATTCGGATGCAAGCGCTTGGCAGCGATCAGAATGCGCCCGTCCCCCGCCCCAAGATCGTAGACGGTCTCTGTGCCCTTGAGCCCTGCGAAGCGCACCATTTCCTCCGCCACACGCTTCGACGTGGGCACAAAAGGCACGCGCACGAAAAGATTGCCCAAAAGCGTCACAAGGACAATCAGGGGGAGCAGGAGCGAAAGGCCGAGGAGCAAATAGGCCAGAACGATGCCGTGAGTGTACGCCAGGGAGGCAACGAAGTGATTGCCTAGAGCGGCATGCTGTCCGCTTTCTCCAGTGCAGCGATCAATGCCCGTCGCAGCGCAGAAATTTCTGCGGGACTCTCGGGGTGCGGGGTACGATCAAGCGGTACCGGGGGCATTCTCCTGCGGAAGAAATTTGAGGGCAGGCTGGCTCTGTCCTCTTGCGAGAGCGGCCTCTTGAAATACGTCTGCTGATCGCCGCCCGCGTCGCCATTCCCGCACCAGTACAGCATCTCGCCGTCCGTAAACCAGCTGAAGTGAAACCACTCCGGGTGTGTCTGCTCAACCGCCGCATCGTATTCTTCCCGCGATGACGGTGTGGCAGAGCCAGAGGAGAGAGCACGAAGTGACTCGTCGATATCGGGAATATCTGTCTCAATCATGCCCACACGATAGAAGCTTTCGTGCGGCTGGCAATCGAATGAGGATCGAACTCGGCAGAGCCAAAAAACGGCACCGATTCCTTGTTGTTTCGCATGTGATCGGATGCTACCCTCCTTGTGCCTTGCAGAAGGCACACATCCGCAGCTCTTTTTCAATGCCGTGCGCCCGTAGTTCAGCCCGGATAGAACGCCAGGTTGCGGACCTGGAAGTCGTAGGTTCAAATCCTGCCGGGCGCACCATTTTATTCGTCGTTTCACTCCTTGTTCATGGCAAGCCACCATGAATTGACGTACGGGGCTTGCCCCGCACCGATACGAGCGAAGCGATCATCTGGTGCGGGGCTGTAGCTCATCTGGTAGAGCGCTTCCATGGCATGGAAGAGGTAAGGGGTTCGAGTCCCCTCAGCTCCACCAATCACTTACAAATCACAAAAAGACCCCTTATACTGCAGCCATGCTCGTCACCCTCCTCCTCGGCAGCACATCGGATACGGAATTCGCACAGAAGATCGCAGACACCCTCAAGGAATTCGCGGTCCCGAGCGCAATCGTGGTGGCCTCGGCGCACAAGGTGCCGGAGAAAGTGGTCGAGATCATCAAGAAGCTCAACGAAGATCCACAGCCGCAGGTCGTCATCACCGTGGTCGGGATGAGCAACGGTCTTGCCGGAGTCGCCGCCGCCAGCTGCGTGCACCCCGTGCTCACCTGCCCTCCATCGAAATCTCTGGAGGAGTACCAGGTGGACCTGCACAGCAGCCTTCGCATGCCTTCGGAAGTGCCGGTGATGACCGTGCTGCATCCCAAGAACGCCGCTCTGGCGGCCGTGCGCATACTGGCAGAGACCGATCCCGCCCTGAGAAAAAAAGTCGCCGCGCGCATTGAGAAGATCAAGGCGGAGTACTAGGGTACCGCCCCATGGGCGCGACACTCACCGCATGCGAGCCACTGCGACTGCAGGTGGATTACGGAATCCTGACACTCGTCGAGTCGCTGGGGATGTCCCGGAGCGAACGCGATATGCGCGACCGCCTGTTTGCGCTTCGCCATGAACTCTCCCGCTGCCTCGCCTCAATCGAGCAGCATCTCGGCTGTCCGAAGTCGCAGCGCATCTCACAGTATCTGCGCAGCCTGCGCACGACGCTCCATCAGTTCCTGGACCGTCTGCCACTGCAGGGACCCATCGACGACGGACTCCTCGCGCAGACGCATGTCGACCTCCAATTGGAGCCGCTCACCTGTCCCCCGCTCCACGCACGAAACGGGAACCGAATCGCGGGATATTTCCACGAAGAATGATGTACCATGGGCACGATGGTCCTCACGCTTCCCGCTCTGCAGGAAAAACTGAAATCGTGGAAAGGCTGTCCGCTCCATGCCTCGGCCAATCCCGTGCTGGGCGAAGGTAATCCCAACGCCAGAATTATGTTCATCGGCGAAGCGCCGGGCGAGCAGGAAGACCGCCTCGGCCGCCCTTTCGTGGGACCCGCCGGCAAGTTTTTGGATGAGCTCCTCGCAAGCATCGGGCTGCAACGATCGGATGTGTACATCTCAAACGTCGTGAAGTATCGCCCGCCCGCGAATCGCGATCCCACCGACGAAGAGAAGGCACAGTGCATGCCCTGGCTGCAACTGGAGATCTCGCTCATCAAACCTGCCGTGATCGTGCCGCTGGGCCGCCATGCGTTGGGGCACTTTTTCCCCAAGCTCAGCATCTCTGCCGCACATGGCAAACCGCAGAAGCTCACGGACACCGTGACGGTGTTCCCGATCTACCATCCCGCCGCCGCCCTGCACAACGGCAACCTGCGCCAGTCGCTGTTGGATGACTTCAAAGCCCTCAAACAATTCCTCGACGGACAGAAGCCTCCTCCGCTTACAGCTTAAGTCTTACAGCTTACCGCTTCGTCATGACTTCCCTCCTCTTCGGCCTCTCGCTGGCTGCCCTGCTCTCGATCACCTCCCTCGTGATCATCCTGCTCAAGGTGAGCCCGCTCACGGTTCCCGGACAGGCGATCCCCGCATTTTTCTTAAGCCTCTTCCTCTCCATTGCAACCGTGGGGTCGCTCCTCTTCCTCACGCTCTGGAGGTGGCTGCCCACCCACAGCTGGGATGCCGGCAGGATCATGAGCGTGGCCATCCGGCAGGGGGTCTTTCTTGCCCTCGCCGTGGTCATCCTCGTGCTCTTTCACCTGTGGGAGCTTTTGACCTGGTGGATCGCCATCCTGATTTTTCTCGTGTTTGGATTGATTGAATTGGCACTGGACCAGTGAACACATTTGCGATTGAAGGATGTATGGATTTGCGATTTTTCTTCTGAGACGCAGTTTCTCCTGTTAAATCGCAAATCGCAAAATCGGTAAATCGCCAATCGTTCCTGAGGTACACTACGTTCAACCATGACCGACCAACAGACCAACTGGGAATCCTTCGACGGCCGCATCCGTGCGGCCAAGACGGCTGAAGAGCTGGCAGCAGTCGAGCAGGAGCTGTTCGGACGCAAAGCCGGCGCCATGACTCTCGCACTCAAAGCCCTGCATGATGTTCCCGAGGCTGAGCGCAAGACTGCGGCGGCCACGCTGAATACGTGGAAACGGACATTCGAGGAGCTGATTACACTCCGGAGGAAAGAGCTCGCAAGCCCGTCGGATGACATGTTGCGCATGACAGATCGCATCGATGTGTCATTGGAGCTGCCAGAGCGGGAGCGCGGGCACCTGCACCTGATCCCGGAGTTCATCCGCGAGGTGGAAGAGGTCTTCGGCCGGCTGGGGTTCGACGTGGCGACCGGCCCCGAGATCGAAACGGAGGAATTCAACTTCAATCTGCTCAACATCCCCCGCGATCACCCCGCAAGAGACGCGCAGGATACCTTCTGGCTCAAGACGAAAAACCCGGAGGACCGCCTGCTCCTGCGCACCCAGACTTCCCCGATGCAGATCCGCTACATGCAGAGTCACAAGCCTCCGCTCCGCGTGATCGCCCCCGGCAAGGTGTATCGCAAGGATAGCGACGCCACGCACTCGCCCATGTTCCACCAGTTCGAGGGGCTGATGATCGGCGAGGACGTGACACTGGCAAACATGAAGGCCGTGATGATCGAAGCGATCCGCACGCTCGTCTCCCCAACAGCGGAATTCCGCTTCCGCACGGGATTCTTTCCGTTCGTCGAACCGGGCCTGGAGGTGGACATGCGCTGGCAGGGTGATGATGCCGCCAGCCGCGAGGGCAAGTGGCTCGAAGTCGTCGGCTGCGGCATGGTGCATCCGAACGTGCTCAAAAACTGCGGCATCGATCCGAGGAAGTATCAGGGCTTCGCCTTCGGCTTCGGCGTGGAGCGCATGATCATGATTAAGCATCAGATCCCGGACCTCAGAGCGTTCTTCCAGGGGGATTTGAGGTTCCTCCGGCAATTCTAGCGACCGCGCTGACGACGCTTCCACGAAACCAGGGACTCGTAGTTCGCCGGTCCGATTTTGACGTAGGCATTCACTTCGCTGATCTCGCCGGGAATGACGTTCCGCAGACTCCGGCGGGTTTCGATCTGCATCTGCGTGAGATACTCAAAACGCGTGCTGCTCCCCTCTTGCACTCTGACTTTCCAATAGAGTTCGGGTTGTTCAGCCATAAGTCTATTGTAACAACTTTTTAATAATTTGTCTAATTCAGACGGAACGGGCTGAAATTCGTCTTCCGATCGTAGTAATCCTCTTGCTCAGAGCGCTTAAGGAAGGCAACGACGCGGTACGTGACGGGCGTGAGGATGACCTCGATACCGACTTTAAAAATGTAATTTGCGGCAATCAGGCTCGCGGCAATCGCCCACGGAAAGACGCCGAACGCACAGGCCAGCGTGATGAACACGACCGTATCCAGCCCTTCGCCCACGAGTGTCGACCCGATCGTGCGCATCCACAGGTGGCGGCCGGACATCCACACTTTCATTTTGGCGAGGACGAACGAATTGGAAAATTCCCCAAACAGGTACGCGAGCAAACTGGCCAAAACGATCCCGCCGGAGCTGACACTCCCGAGGATGGCACTGAAGGCGCTATCACCGGCATAACCGAGCCAGGCTTCTTCACCGGGCAGAATCTGGATGAGCCACATGCTCGCACTCATGAGAAGCGCCGCGGCGAATCCGCTCCAGATCACCCGTCGCGAACGCGCATAGCCGTAGACCTCGGTCAGAATGTCACCGAAGATGTAACTCAATGGAAAGAGCAGCGTGCCGCCGTCGAAGGAAAGACGCAGTCCCCAAATGGAAAACCCCGCGTCGACAATCTTGGCGGAAGAAGCGACATTGCTGATGAGCAGCACCGCAACGAAGGCAGCCATGACGAAGTCGAAGTAGCGGTAGGGGCGCATGGATTCAGTGTAGGGATGGACCGGATGCTTATGGAAGAGAAAAGTGAAGACAGACATTTGCGATTTCCGATTTTACGATTTGCGATTGGACACAAGAAACTGCCTCATAAAATAAGAAATCACAAATCCCGTCACTGGTCATTTGGCCGGCAGATTTCAATTTGGACCGTCTCGAGCGTGCGTTGATTGAGCACAAACCAATGTCGAGCGGCCTCCTGCACTTTCCTAGCCATTTTCTTCGGCGCGGAACTGCACCCGACGATCGTCAGGACGCTCTCACGGAATGTGACGCTCAATCCAGAAACCCTGTAGCCGATCGATGCATCCACAAAATCGCGCAAAGTGCCGAACGACGGCTCCGGGCGCTCTGGCGGGTAGAACATTCCCATGGAGCTATTCAATGGGAATGGGGAGCGGATGTCAATTATTCATGACCTCCAGTTCTCCGGATCCCGGATGAACTGTCTGGCCGTTTCGATGTGTTCCTCCGACATTCTGCCCTGCGCGCTTGCGACATCGAGCAGGATCGAGAAGGTGGAGAGCGGATGCAGGTGGACCTGCGCGATCTGGGCCTTTTCGATACCAGCGAGGAGCTCGTAGCTGAAAATTGCCACGACATCCGAAACCGTGGCCTTGCCTTCCTCGCGCAGCGCCTCGACCGAGCTGACGGCACTACCGCCCGTACTGAGCAGATCTTCGATGAGCACAACATGCTTCTCCGGCCTCAAATCCCCTTCAATGAGCTTCTTGGTCCCGTGATCTTTGGCCTTGGCACGGACGTACACGAACGGAAGATTCATCCGGTCCGCCACGAGCGCCGCCCAGCCGATGGCCGCCGTGGCCGTGCCCGCGATCACATCCGGCGGAACGGATAGGCTATGTACCCGCGAAACGAACGCATCCACGATGAACTTGCGCGCATCGGGATGGCTGTAGAGCATGCGGTTATCGCAGTACACGGGGGATTTGATCCCGCTGACCCAGGTGAAAGGCGGATCGACCGAAAGTTTGACGGCGCCGATGTTGAGCAGCAGTTCCGCGATTCGTTGTCCGTGGGGCACGAGGTGGAGGGGAAGTGTATTCTGACGCTACCATGTTCGTCTCTGACCCTCAATTCCCATGATGACAGAAGAGATGCAAAGTCGGCTGGAGGCGCTTCGCGATGCCTTCCTCGCGGAGAACGCGAAACTCAACCTCTCGGCCTTTCGCACACCCGAAGCCTGCTGGACAGGAAACATTTTGGATTCGCTGGCAGCACTGGAAACAGAGCCTCTCCGGAGCTTCTCTCACCACAACCCTACCCCCTCACCCTACATTTCTCGACCTCGGAACCGGCGGAGGATTTCCCTTGCTCCCGCTCGCCGTATGTCTTCCTCAGTGCACATGCGTCGGAATGGACTCAGTGCAGAAGAAAGTCGCCGCAGTGCAGCGCATCATCGATGCACTGAAAATCCCGAACGCAAGCCTGGTGTGCGGACGGTCGGAAGAACTCGCACGGCAAAGCGTCCACCGCGAACAGTACGATATCGTCCTCTGCCGGGGATTCGCGGCGCTCAATGTGCTGCTGGAACTCGCTGCTCCATTCGTGAAAGTCGGGGGACACATCCTCTGCTGGAAGAGTCTCAAAATCGAGCAGGAGCTGCAGGATTCCCTCCTCGCACGATCCGAGCTTTCGTGCCAGATGGAAAAACCCTACGAGTACGACCTGGGAGGGACATGGGGCAGGCGCCAGATCCTGATTTTCAGGAAACGGGCGAAGACCAGCGCGAAGTACCCACGGGAGGTCGGCGAACCCAAAAAGAATCCCCTTCTCTAACCCGCTTTATCCTTCGCCCGTTCCTTCTGCCGGAACACGACGCCCCGAGCGAACGGACGGTTCCAGGATATCGAAACACCCCGTATCTTCCACGGAACGACGGATCTCCTGCCGGATGAGCATCGGCTCACCGCCATGCTCCATGCTGAACATCCAAGAGTCCCCTCGCCTGTCGACCATGCAACCAGTCTGCTCCACGACACTTCGTTCACCGAGCAGAGCAATATCCATTCCAACATCGGGCTTCTTGCGAACAGAGACTGTTTCAAGATCGCTCATAGACAAATTGGTAAGTTGGCGTGATTTTACTTTCCACCTTCGACCTGTCAACGACGAACTGCTAAGATTTGGGCATGCCCAAGCCCTACACCCCCAATGATGCGTGGAGCCGCAAAGCGGTCGAAGAGGGCTTTCGGGCCCGCTCCGTCTACAAGCTGATGGAGCTGGATGAACGGTTCCACCTGCTCAAACCGGGGCTGACGGTCTTGGATCTCGCCGCCGCGCCGGGCAGCTGGCTGCAGTACGCGAGCAAGTGCATCGGGCCAAAGGGACTCGCCATCGGGTTTGACCTGCAACCGATCAAGCCGATTGCGGACAACGTACGCACGTTCGAGCAGGACATTACACATCCGGAGAAGATCGATTCTCTTCTCGAGGCCGAGCACCTGCCGGCCATCGGCCTCGTGCTCTCGGATATCGCACCCAATACGAGCGGCATCCGTGATGTCGACCAGTGGCGGAGCATCGAACTCAATCAGGCCGTGCTCGCTATAGCTTCGCGGTGGCTGAAGCCCGGCGGATTCTGCGTGCTCAAGGTATTTCGCGGCGCGGATTTCGATGGCTTCCTGCGCGAGGTGAAAGCACAGTGGAAAGACGTGCGCATCGCAACCCCGCGGGCCAGCCGCGACCGCAGCAAGGAGGTGTATCTGGTGATGAGGAAAGGAAAGTGAGAAAGGCGAGAAAAGAAAGGAAGGTGAGAAAAGAAAGAAAGGTGATTTTTTGCCTTTTCTGTCCTTTCTTTCCTTCCTGTCCTCTGCTCGAACCAACAAACATGCACAATCTCCGGCGCACGCTATACTTCCCTCCATGATCGTCCTTAAGGAAGTGACGAAAACCTTCGGGAAGAAGACCGTGCTGGATCACGTTTCGCTGACGATCAATCCGGGGGAATTCGTGTGCGTCGTGGGAAAGAGCGGCGCGGGCAAAACCACGCTCCTTCAGCTCCTCATTGGCGCCGAGCGGGCAACGGAAGGCGGCATCGAAGTGGACGGCGTCGACCTTCGGGCCATTCCGCCGCCGGTGCTGCAGCTCTACCGGCGCAGAGTCGGCTTCATTTTCCAGGATTACCGCCTGATCCCCCACCGCACGGTCAGAGAGAACTGTGCCTTCCCGCTCGAGGCATGCGGCTGGAGCGATGGCGCCATCAGGGAGCGCGTGACGGACGTGCTGCAGATTCTGGGCCTCTCCGCACTTGAGGCGTCCCTCCCCTTGGATCTTTCGGGCGGCGAACAGGCGCGCGTGGCCATCGCCCGGGCCGTCATCCACGAGCCGATGTTTTTACTCGCCGACGAACCGACGGGGAATCTGGATCCCCAGCAGTCCATGGAAATTCTGCGGCTCTTCCAGCAAATCCATCAGGCGGGAACCACCGTCATCCTCGCCACGCACGACAGCGGACTCGTTTCGGCACTGCAGACCCGCGTCGTGTACCTGAAGGACGGCAAGATCGTGCAGGATGCGAAAGGCGGTTACCCCGACTCCGCGCAGTCAGAACCCGCCCGCCATGAAATTCTGGCCAAGGAGCCTGTGACAATTTCATCGGGCGACGACGCTCCCGAGAAACGCAAGATCAAAATCACCGCGATTCATTCTTAGCTTCTTAGCTGGTTAGCTTATGAGCTTCTTAGGAAGTTCTCATGAACCGTTTCTTTGAGAAGGGGCAATTTCATTCTGAGAAATTATGCTCTTATCTTCCTTCACTACATTATTCTGCACCACGGGAACAAACCGCACCAATCCCGCCACGAGGAGAACGAATGCAACCATCTCGGGCAGTAAGGCGCCGAACGTCATCTGCCCGCGCACGAGTACGATCACATCGACAAGGAAAAAACAGAAGTAGGCCAAAAGGAGCACGACGGTCATGGCACGAAACCCGACCGGCCGAAGGAACGCGAGAAGGGAGACCACCGCAAGGAGCAGGAACGCCGCCGCACGGCTGAGGGCGAGATACGCGTGCAGACCATCGAGGAGCGGCAAACCGTACAAACGTTCCACAAGTCCGGGCGCGAACGCGAAGAGATTCGCCCAGGTCAGATTCAGCACGAAAGCCAACGCAAGGACGACCCGGAGGCTGCGCGTATTTTGCATGTGAGCATCGTACCTTCTCCGAACGATTTCGGCTATGCTGGCAACCGACTATGACCACCTACCGTGACGCCGGCGTCGATATCCGCGAAGGGGACAAGGCCTCTGCCCTCGCCTACGCGCACGCCACCTCGACCTTCGCCTCGCGCAGAAACAGGATCGGCGCACCCGTGGAGGAAAAGGACGGGTACGGGGGATTTCTGGATATGGGAGATCACTACCTGGTCATCAGCGACGACTCGACGGGATCGAAGATCGATTTGGCCTTCGACGTGGGCAAGTTCGACACGCTGGGCTTCGACCTTGCCGCCATGGTGGCCGACGACGCCGTGTGCACCGGTGCAGAATCCCTCGCCATCTCGAACACCATCGACGTGCCAAAGATTGACGCCAACATCATTGATCAACTGATGGGCGGCCTCGCCAAGGCCTGCAGCGCGCAGAAGATCGTTGTGCCGGCGGGCGAGATCGCCGAGGTGCCGGGGGCGGTCGCACGGGGCGTGTGGAGCGCGACGGTGGTCGGCATCGTCGCCAAGGATCGTGTCCTCAAGCCCGAAACAATCAAACCGGGCGATGCCATCATCGCCCTCAAAGACGATATGGCGCGGAGCAACGGATTTTCACTCCTCCGGAAAATTCTCTCAGATGCGCATGGCAAGGAATGGTTCAAAAAGGAATGGAAGGACGGCATGACGTGGGGGGAAATCCTGCTCACGCCCAGCATCATCTACTCCG
>JAUSKD010000036.1 GCA_030647195.1 Candidatus Peribacter sp.
GAGACAGACAATGGAATCGCTGGCTGTATTATCGGGTGCATCCCCGAATCGTCTGGCTCAGATCTTCTCGAATCCTATCCCATAAAAGAAGGATCCATTCTGGAATTGATCATTTCGGAGAAGTCGCGAGGATCCGGTCTCGGCTCTGAACTCATGAAGGTCATGGAAGAGTATTTCCTCCAGGAAGGATGCAAGTTTGCCCGTGTCGCATGTTTCGCGCCGAACGTCGATGCTCATACCTTCTATGAGAAATACGGCTATGGGGATAGAAATATCGACATGCTGAAAAGGTTAAAATGATCTGGTCCAGCTCTGGACTTGAAACATATTTGTACCCTAGGGCACCACGGACATGGAGGCACCCAACGGGGAATCGAACCTGGATAAGATGAAGAATTTGTAGCGTATAGGCAGAACGGTCGCGTGCACGTAGTGGCAGCCCCACGGGGAATCGAACCCCGATTTCCTGGATGAGAACCAAGTGTCCTAACCGTTAGACGATAGGGCCTGCAGTGGAATGATCTGACAAGAAAAAACGCAGGCGCAGTATACGAGGGCTTTGGTCTCCTGCGCAAAGGAATCGACTGCCATTCCCGGCAAACTCAATCCCCGGGATGTGCGAGGAACTCAACGCTCTTTGCCATGGTTTCGAACAGAGAGAAGAATTTCTCTTTATCAAACTGAGCGGAACGGCCCGGGCCGCAGTCGGCACCCAGGTTGCAGCTGTGCAAATAGCCGGTGAGGACAAGACAACCTGCATCCTTCGGCCCGGCGTAGATCACGCCCTCATACAGATTGCCCGCCCCGACACCCGACCAGAGTGCGCGCTGAAAGGCGACATCTGCGATTGTCACGGACGTACCCGCCGCGAGCGACGGGCACGATGCCACCTGGGCGACATGGAAGAACGCCTCGCCGAGTGTGGTGCCGGTCTCTTCTCGCGCCACGAATGCCGTACCCGTGGCCTGGTAATCTTCGGTGACCACCTCTTTGCTCTCCACCGTGGTCCAACCCGACGGAACATTGATGCGATAGCCGATGCCGGGGTCCTCGTAACGACTGAGAGGCGCGGACGACGCGGCGGACGAATTCTCGCCGGGACACGGAGCGAACGCACAGGTGGGAGGAACACGGCCCACGGCGGAGCCGTCGGGGCAGATCTTGGCCTCCATGGTGCAAGCGACTGCACTCTGCGAAGAAGAGGAAGAACCTGAATTTGTTCCATCGGTACTGGTGCCAGCACATCCGACGAGCAGGACGCACGTCGCGGCAATTGCAAAACCGGAAAAACGAAATGGGAACATAGGGGGTGGAGGAAAGAAAAGAAAGAATAGCACAAAGTCGACCGGCAGGCGATATGCTTACATCACCACCTTCGCATCGAGGATCGTGAGATCTTTCGCCGTGAGCAGCACGGGGTTCAAATCGATTTCGCGGATCTGCGGACACTCCGCGACCATGCGCGACACGGTGGCAACAAGCTCCGCGAGGGCGTCGATAGCAAGCTGTGGAGTGCCGCGAAGTCCCAAGAGGAGCTTCCAGCTCTTGAGCTCCGTGAGCATGCGATAGGCCTGCTCGGACGAGACGGGCGCCACGCGGAAGGACGTATCTTTGAAAAGCTCGGTGTGGATGCCGCCCAGCCCGGCCATCACCAGATGACCTGCAGTTTCATCTTTGAGCGCCCCTACGATGAACTCGTTGCCCGGCGGCAGCGATTGCTGGATCAATATTCCGGCCACGCGCGCCCTGGGCGCCTTGGATTTCACGCTCTTCGTGATCCGCGCGAAGGCGGAACGCACCTGCGCATCGGTTTGAAGGTGGACGATCACACCGCCCACATCCATCTTGTGCAGAATGTCTTTGGAACTCACCTTCGCGACAACGGGATAGCCGATTTCCCGCGCGATCCTGACGGCGGCATCGGCCGTCCTGGCCACCCGGCCCTGCGGAAGAGGGATCTTGTACAGCGCCAGAAGCTCCCGGGTCCGCTCCTCGCTGAGAAGACCCTTCGTCTTCGCAAGGATACGCCCGGCCTGCGCCGCCCGCCGCGCGTTGACTGCGATCTTCTTCTGACTGTGCCTCTCCTGCCGGGGACTGCGTAAAGAAGCAAAAACGTGAATGGCGGACTCGGGGCAGGAATAATTGGGAATCCCATGCGCGTGCAGCACATCAATGGCCTCACGCACGCCTGCTCCGCCCATGAAACAGGCAATCACAGGAAAGAGCGGATACAGCTCCGTGACGCGCACAATCGCCTTTGCAACCTCTGTGGCAGGCGTCATGATCTGCGGCGTCAGGATCACCAGCGCTCCATCGATATTCTGATCCTGCGCTGCCGACCGGAGCGCGTGTTCGTAGCGGTCCGCCAGCGCATCGCCGAGGACATCAATAGGATTTTTCACGCTCGCAGAGGGAGGCAGATACCGCTGCAGCTCGGCTGCATGCTCGGGCGAGAGCGCGGGAAGGACGAGCCCCTCTCGATCCACTGCATCCGTCGCGAGCACGCCGGGCCCGCCGGCATTCGTAATGATCGCAACGCGGTCGGAAAGCAGGGGCGGCTGTTGAGAGAGCGTGCGCAGCAGGTCGAGGAATTGGCGCGTGGATCGCGCACGAAAAATGCCTGCCTGTTCGCAGATCGCCTCGATCGCTGCATCCGACCCGGCAAGCGCGCCCGTGTGAGAAGATGCCGCGAGGCGGCCTTTCTCCGTCACGCCTCCCTTGAGAAGGATAATGGGTTTGGTGCGGCCGATGCGCTCGCTCAACGCAAGAAAGCGCCGACCGTCCACGATCCCTTCAAGGTACAAACCGATCACTTTGGTCTCGTGATCCCGTTCACAGAGTTCCAATACATCGCACTCGTTCATCGACACTTTGTTGCCGAGACTCACGAAAAGGGAGAGCTTGAGTCCGATGGATGCAGAACGGTCGATGAACGCATCACCCAGTGCCCCGGACTGGCTGATGAGCGCTACCGATCCCGCCTGCGGCAGGCGATTGGCGAACGAAGCATTGAGACCGATTCCCGGACGCATGAATCCGAGGGAATTGGGACCGACCAGAGGGATCTGATAGCGATCCACAACGCGCTTGAGCGCTGTTTCGATGGCCTGGCCATCCACGCCGATCTCGCGGAACCCTGAGCTGATAACGACAAGGGATTTCACGCCTTTCCTGCCGCACTCCTCCGCCAACGCCGGCGCGGTCAAAGCGGGGGTGGCGATGACGGCCAGATCGATGGGCCCGGGAACTTCGCCTATGGAGGCATACACCTGTCTGCCCAGAATCGTGCCGCCCTTCGGATTCACGGCGAAGACCCTGCCCTTGTACCCTTGCGTAAGCAGATTCCTCAAAATCAAATGCCCGACCTTGTGCTCATCGGCGGACGCGCCGATCACTGCAATGGAATCGGGGCTGAAGAGTGACATCACATGCATTGTAGGCGTCCCTTCCGAAGCATTCCATCATCCAAACACACACAGAAACAGAACAGTACAAAAAACAGGAAACGTGGAAGGGGCGCGACACGGGGGGTGAAGGGGAAGGCTCCGCACTGCATAAAAGCAGTGCACGCCGACGAGTCAGCTCCGAATCCTTGTAGGAGCTGACGAGAAGGCACGGGGCCGGGCGGAGAGGCGTTGGCGCGCCGGCGTTTGGGCTCCACCCTTTTCGCCGGAAAAGGGTGGAGAAAATACAATCTTCAGCCATCCAGCAAAGACCTCTATACTCTTTTCCGTCCTTTCCCCTCCTCCTATGTTCGACCTCACCGGAAAAGTGGCCATCGTCACCGGCGCGATGCGCGGCATGGGCAGAGCAGACGCACTCGCACTGGCCGCGCAGGGAGCAACAGTCGTCGTGACCGACATCGATCTGAAAGCATGCGAGGCCGTCGTGAAAGAAATCGAAAAAGCCGGAGGCAAGGCGGTGGCCTTCGCACTGAATGTGACGGAAAAGAAACAAATTGACGGTGTTTTTGATGCGGTCATCAAGAAATTCAAGAAGCTGGATATTCTCGTGAACAATGCCGGCATCTTCCGTCCAAAGCCAACGCTCGATCTGACGGAAGAAGAGTGGCAGCAGACCATGGACGTGAATCTGAAAGGGTACTTCCTCTGCGCGCAACGGGCGGCAAAGGAAATGGTGAAGCAGAAGAAAGGCCGCATCATCAATATCGCCTCCATCGCCTGCGGACAGGTGGGTGTGGGCTTCATGGGTTCCGCGCACTACAGTGCCACGAAAGGCGGAGTGATCGGCATGACCGAGACGATGGCTCTGGAATGGGGAAACCTGGGGATCACCGTGAACGCCATCGGACCGGGCGCAATCGACACTCCGATGGTCGCCGGCATCAAGAGCTCACCGGAAGCGATGAAAGCCATCACCGATCGTGTCCCCATGAAACGTATGGGAACGCCGGAAGAAATCGCGGCGGCCGTTGTGTTCCTCGCTTCGGATGAGGCGAGCTACGTGACCGGCGCCACGCTCTTCGTGGATGGCGGATACCTTGCGGCCTGATGAATACCCTCACGCAAAAAAACTGGCATGCACTCACGGCGGCACAGACGCTGGAAGATCTGCACACGCCTCTCCAGAGCGGCCTGAGCGACGCCGAAGCAAAGCGCCGGCTGCAGGAGTACGGCTCAAATGAACTCAAAAAGGTGGATGGCATCTCTCCATGGAGCATGCTCCTCGGGCAGTGCAAAAACGTGCTGATCATCATTTTGATCATCGCCATCGTCCTCTCGGCGATCCTCGGACACGAAATCGAAGCCATCACCATCGGCGTCATCGTCGTTTTCGCGGTGCTGCTCGGGTTCGTGCAGGAGTACAAGGCGGAACGCGCCATCGAGGCCCTTCGCCAGATGGCCGCCCCCCTCGCGACCGTGCTTCGGGGCGGGGAGGAGAAAGAGAGTCCCGCGAAGGAGATTGTTCCGGGTGATCTGGTGCTCCTCGTCGCGGGCAACCGCGTCCCCGCGGACGGGCGCGTCGTGAAAAGCGTGAATCTGCACGCGGATGAGGCACCGCTGACCGGCGAATCCGTTCCGGTCGCGAAGACCGATGCAGCCATCATCAAAGATGAGCTTTCCATCGGGGACCGGCACAACATGCTCTTCGCCGGCACTGCCATTACGTACGGACGCGGCATGATGGTCATCACGGCAACCGGTATGCAGACCGAGTTCGGCAAGATCGCCCTGTTGCTGCAGACGGTTCAGGAAGGCGCAACGCCTCTGCAACGTAATTTGGATCAGGTGGGCAAGCGCCTTGCACAGTGGGCCGCCGGAGTAGTTCTGCTTATCGCCGGTGCAGGAATCGCGCGCGGGCAACCGGTGCTCGACATGGTGATCTTTGCCGTGGCGCTGGCTGTGGCGGTGGTGCCGGAGGCGTTGCCGGCCGTGGTGACGATCTCGCTCGCCATCGGCGTGCAGCGCATGGCTAAGCGACATGCCCTCATCCGCCACCTGCCGGCGGTGGAAACACTGGGCAGCACCTCTGTGATCTGCTCCGACAAGACGGGAACGCTGACGAAGGACGAAATGACGGCACGCAAAATCTGGGTGGCGGGTGAAACGTACGACATCACGGGCAGCGGCTACGATCCGCAGGGAGAATTCCGTAAGCGAGACGGTCGCATCGATCCTCCGGCGGCACTGCGGGAAATGCTGCGCGCGGCCGTGCTTGCCTCGGACACGCGCCTCGTGCGCGGAGAGGGTGGCATCTGGGACATCAAAGGCGATCCCACCGAAGGCGCCCTCGTGGTCGCTGCGGCGAAAGCGGGCATCCACAAGGATCAGGAGGATGAAGCATCCCCGCGCACGGCGGAAATCCCCTTCACATCGGAATCCAAACGCATGGTGACCCTGCACCAGAGCCCGCAGGGCTCCGTGGCCTATGCAAAGGGTGCACCGGAAGTGATGGTGGAATCCTGCACGCTGATGCGCACTGCGGAGGGAACGGTTCCCTTCACGCTTGAAGAGAAGGTCAGAATACTCGACGTCGCCCGCTCCATGGCAGATGACGCTCTGCGGCTGATCGCCATCACCTCCAAGGTAACCGGCGAAATCGGCGGCGCCGAACACGGCATGACCTTCCTCGGCCTCGTGGGCATGATCGACCCGCCGCGCCCGGAGGCACTCGCCGCCGTACGCCGCTGCGAAGAGGCCGGTATCCGCGTGTTGATGATCACGGGCGATCATCCCATCACAGCTCAGGCCGTGGCCAAAGAACTGGGGATTCTGCACGGGAATCGCGTACTCACCGGCAGTGAATTGGATGCCATGAATGAGAAGGAGCTCGAATCCGTCATCGGAAAGGTCGACGTCTTCGCACGCGTGTCTCCGACGCACAAGCTGCGCGTGGTCACCGCACTCCAGAAGCACGGCCGCATCGTGGCCATGACAGGGGATGGCGTGAACGACGCGCCCGCGCTCAAAAAGTCGGATGTGGGGATCGCCATGGGCATCTCGGGCACGGATGTCAGCCGAGAAGCCGCAGACATGACGCTGACAGACGACAACTTCGCCTCGATCGTCGCAGCCGTGGAGGAGGGACGCGCCATTTTCGGCAACATCAAAAAGTATCTGATGTTCCTGCTGTCTTCGAACATCGGGGAATTGTTCCTGATGGTCGGCGCGAGCCTGCTGGGAACAACGCTCCCCCTGAGCGCCGTGCAGATTCTGTACGTCAATCTGGTCACGGACGGCCTGCCCGCCCTCGCGCTCGCCGTGGACCCGCCGGAGCACGACCTGATGCGCCGCCCGCCGCGCAATCCCAAAGGCAACATCTTCAATCGTCCGGTCATCCTGCTCATGCTGCTCGGCGGGATCTGGTCAGCGGTCGTGAATCTCTCGCTCTTCGTGTGGGCTTCGGCATCGGGACGGCCCGCGGCGGAGGCGATGACCATGACCTTCCTCTCGCTCGTACTCATCCAGTTCTTCAAGGCCTACAACTTCCGATCCGACCGTCATTCCGTCCTGCGCAAACCCTTCGCAAACCGCTGGCTCAACATTGCCATCTTCTCCGAAATCCTGCTGCTCATCGCCACCGTGTACTGGCCGCTGCTGCAGCAGCCTTTCGGCACATTCGCTGTCACGATGAAGGACTGGACGATCATTCTCGTCCTCGCTGCATCGGTGATCCCCGTTCTGGAGACCGGCAAGTGGATGATCCGCAGAGGCATGCTCGGATCGCACGCATGAGTTATGCGTGGTGATACCCGCTCCCTTTGTTGATTTCCGTTGCCCGGTACAGCTGCTCCAGAAAGATCAGGCGGCAGAGCTCGTGCGGGAACGTCATGTCCGACAGTGTGAGGATCCGGTTTGCCCGCTTACGGACCGCATCGGTGAGCCCATACGCGCCACCCAGAACAAAGATGACCGTGCGCCCCGTGTCGCGTGCGCTCCCGAGGGAAGATGCGAAAACCGGTGATGTCATGGCCTTGCCGCGCTCATCCAGCACCCAGAGATCCCCCTCTCTTTTCTCGACGGACTCCAGTAAACGATCGGACTCCTCTTTCTGCTGCCGGAGAGGATCTGTCTGCTTGCCTGCAGGCACTTCGATGACCTCCATCTTTGCGTCATGACCGATACGCCCCAAAAAATGTGCGCATCCTTCGGCGATCCACTTCGTCTTGATCGGGCCGACACAGAGGAGGGTGATACGGTGCATGGTTCCATGATAGCGTGGAACGGTTTTGTGGTCTTGGCGAAGCGAAAAAAGAGTGCGACGAAGGAAAGAAAAGAAAGGAAGGGCAGAAAAGTGAGGAAGGCATGATTACCCTGTAGATATGTTAAGAAAGTACGATAAAGGCTTCCGCAAATTGATCATTTGGCAGGAGGCTCGAAGACTCATGCTGAAAATCTACAAGCTGTCCGGCTTGTTACCCAAAGAGGAACAATTCAATCTCATCTCTCAACTTCGACGTGCAGCGACATCGGTGGGCGCCAACATAGCTGAAGGATCCGCTATGCAGACTTCGGCACACCGGGAAGTGTATTTCATGAGGGCACGTGGTTCAGTCGCAGAATTGGATTGCCTCGTGGAGCTGTGCCATGATCTTGGGTTTATCTCCGATACGATCGCCGCTGATGCAATCGATCATTGTTCCAGACAAAGCTATCTCCTCACGAGCACCCTCCGCGCAATGCGGCAGCGATCACACTGATTCTCCTTCCTGCCCTTTCATTCCTCTCTTTCCTTTCTCACTTTTCTTTCTTTTCTGTCCTTTCTGCCCTCCCGACGTTGACAAGTAAAATTGTCACACGGACAATGCTTGGCCAGCTTCGATTCTTCGAGGCTGGATGATCTTTGACAGCACTGCGATTGAATAAACGTCCATTCTCCCTTTCCCCTCACTTTTCCGGCAAGGAGTAAAACATGCCGCAGTTCGTTGTGTGGTGTGAACCGAGGACCTCTCTGCAGAAGGCCCTCAGGTTCGACTCTGCATTGAGCAGTGATTGTGCGTGTTTGAAACCATTCCAATGACCTTGTGAGAAGGAACGAAACCCATGTTACATTTCGCCCCCTCGTGTCGCGACGTCCCCCCGAAACTGGACGTGTGCATCGCGGGTCTCGGCCCCGGCGGCTTCATCGGCCCGACCGCGCATGGCCCGAACCTGCTTGCGACCAACACGTTCCGGATCTGCGGCGCCGCGACGGAACCCGGGACGGACTTCCACGTCAACGTGGCACAGAACCTGCGTGTCCCGCAGGACATGGTCAGCCCGGACTTCGGCGCCCTGCTCGGGCGCCTCGTGCTGATGCACAAGGCCGGCGACCTCAAGTTGCCTCCTATCGTGGACATCTGCACCCCGACGAGCCTGCATGCGCGGCAGATCAGTCTGGCGGCCACCAAAGGCGTCCGCTACATCATGACCGACAAGCCGGCCGTGGCGGAGATCGCCGAGATCCACCAAGTGCGCACCGTGCTGGGCCAGACAGGTGCGAAATTGTTCGTCACCTTCAACCACCGCTACAACTTCATCGTGGCCTGGCTGAAGGCGTTCGTCGCCAAGTACCCGGACCAGGTCGTCTCGATCGAGGCCGGCTTCCTGCAAGACTGGCTGATGAAAGAGGTCCACTTCCGGCAGGCGGACTGGCGCACGGCTCACAAGCTGTGCGCACTCTTGGACATCCTCAGCCACGCCGTGGATCTGGCAAGCTGGGTGGCCGGCGCACCCATCACCGGCGTCGAACGCGCAACGGTCGGCATGACCGGTGAGTTCGCGCAGCAGAAGAAGTTCTTCGACACGGGAGCCGGGAATGTGCTGTTCGGCAACGGCCTTGAGGGATATGCCCTCTGCAGCCAGTCCCGCGCCGGCCACGCCGACGACATCTACGTCTGCGTGAACCTGAAGGATGGACGCAGACTCATGTGGCGTATGGAATGGAATCCCGATGCCCTCTTCGTCGGTCACTCGGCGCTCACCGTCGAGAGCCGCGCCGCGTTCACCCCGCACCTGCGCGGGCACAGTGACTTCTTCGCCAAGGAATTGGGCGACGAGGCGCTGGCCGGGCAATTGGCCCAGCAGTACGGCAAGAACCCGCCGGGCCACATCCAGGGTTGGGATACCCTGTGGTACTTCCTCTTCCTCGGGATTGCCGGCGCGATCTATCAGGACTTGAATCTGCCGCGCGTGGCGACGGAGATGCCGATGGCGATGCAGATCGAACCGCCGACCTTCGAGGGCGCCGGCATTCAGGCCACCGCCTACGTCCACGCACACGTGAAGAGCGCGGAACAGGGCGGCAGGCGTGTCGATCTGGCCGACGTACTCTCGGTCTAGCGGCGTCAATCGCAACCACTGTCAACGAACCGACCCGGTCTCCTCTCGTATTGGGGGGACCGGGTTTTCTGAACACGAAGAGCATTGACCTCTGTTAAGAATACTGGACAATACCTCCCCCGGGTCAAAGCAGGCTTTGGTTATCCTGAAGCCCGAAGAACCGGGATGCTCTTTGGCACAACTGGCATGAGAAAACTGACGGTGGCATCGTGCCCCCACACGTACGGGGACAGGCTGCCATCGTCAGGAAATGAATGAAATTATTGAGCCGCACTGCGGCAGACATTCTTTCCCGGAGACGAAGGCAGCACGCATGTTGAAGGATCAGTATCATGAGTCGACCGGTCACGATGTTCACGGGTCAATGGGCGGATTTGTCCTTGGATGCCCTCCTCGCCAAGATGAAGGAGTGGGGGTACGACGGGGCGGAACTGGCCTGCTGGGGGGACCATTTCGATGTGGAGGCCGCCGTGACGGAGCTGGACTACTGCGAGAAGAAACGCAAGCAGCTCGAGAAACACGGTCTCAACGTCTGGGCGATCAGCAACCACCTGGTCGGGCAGGCCACGCTGGATATCATCGACCAGCGCCACCAGTCCATCCTCCCCGCGAGCGTGTGGGGCGGCGGCAATCCGGCCCAAGTGCGCGAGCGTGCGGTACAGCACATGAAGAACGCCGCCCTCGCCGCCAAGCGCCTCGGAGTCAAAGTGGTCAACGGGTTCACGGGTTCCCCGATCTGGCACCTGCTGTACTCGTTCCCGCCGGTACCGCCCGAGATGGTCGGTGCGGGGTTCGACCTCCTGCACGATGTCTGGATGCCGATCCTGGACGTGTTCGGCGAGAACGATATCCGGTTCGCCCTGGAGGTCCACCCGACCGAGATCGCCTACGACGGGCCGACGGCGGAGTGGGCGCTGGACGCCGTCGAACACCACGACGCGTTCGGGTTCAACTTCGACCCCAGTCACTTGCTGTGGCAGGGCGTCGATCCGGTGGTGTTCATCCAGGCCTTTCGGGACCGCATCTACCACGTCCACATGAAGGACGTGGGGGTGCAGCCCAATGGCTGGGCGAGTGTGCTCAATAACCACATGCCCTTCGGCAAGCCCGCCCGTCCGTGGGATTTCCGTTCGCTGGGCCACGGCAGAGTCGACTTCGACCGCATTGTCCGGGCCCTCAACGAGGCCGGATACGCGGGCCCGCTCTCGGTCGAGTGGGAAGACATCGGCATGGACCGCGAGCACGGGGCCAAGGAAGCCCTGGGTTACGTCCGCCGCGTCGACTTCGCGCCGAGCGCCGTGGCGTTCGATGCCGCCTTCGACAAGGCCGAGCAAGGGAAGAAGTAGCAGGCACCCGGCCCGCTCATGCCAACCAATGCCAAAGAGAAGAGCCTCACGTTCACCGTGGGGCTCTTCACAATGGTCACTCACGGCAGAGCTGCGTTTACGCAACACACAGAAACAAAACAGAAACACAAACCGGACAGACACAAACAAAACAACGCACGGGATGGGGCGCGACACGGGGGGTGAAGAGGAAGGCCCTGCTACAAAACGCCGACGAGGCGGATCCGAAGCCTTGGAGGATCCGACGAGGAGGCACAGGGCCGGGTGGAGCGGGCGTTGGCGCGCCAGCGTTTTGGCTCCACCTTTGTCGCGACAAAGGTGGAAACTTACTTCCTCTGCAACAGACTCACCGCCTCGATATGCGCCGTATGCGGGAACAAATCCACCGGCTGCACGGTCCGAAGCTCGTAACCGGATTTGAGGAACTCCCCCAGATCGCGCGCGAAGGTGGCCATGTTGCACGACACGTAGACGATCTTGTCTGGCTTGTGGGCCGCGACCGCCTCGCGCGCATCGGGGTGCAGTCCCGCCCGCGGCGGATCCACGACAATCGTATTGAACTTGTACTTGGATCCGGGTTTCAGCTGGTCATTGAGCACCTGCTCGGCACGCCCGCGATAGAAGCTGATATTGCCGATGCGGTTCTTGCCCGCGCTCTTGAGCGCATCCTCGATGGCCGACGGATGACTTTCGATCCCCACGACCTTCTCGCAGTACCGCGAGAGGTACTGCCCGATCGTGCCCATGCCGCAGTACGCATCCAGCACCGTGTCTCGGGGACTTAAGTCCGCCGCCGCCGCCACTGACTGGTAGAGCTTCTCGGCACCGAGCGTGTTTGTCTGAAAGAAAGAGAAGGGCGAGATCTCGAACGAGAGGTCAAAGAGCTTTTCGGTGATGGTGGGCTTGCCCGTGAGCACGTGGACCTTGGGCGTCTCGGGCTTGTCGTTCAGCCCCAGATGCTCGACCACAAGAAGAGAAGCGAGACCCGAACGCCCGCCGAAGCGCATGAAATACTGGAACAGCGGCTCGAGCTCTTTTTTGCGCGCATTCACGAGGAACGCAATCATCTGCTCGCCCGTGTTGATGCCACGCCGGAGCAAAAGGATCCGGAGCATGCCGCGATGCGTCTTGGGGTTGTAGACCGGAAGCTTGGTCTCGCGCATGAACCGCTGCACGTCGGTGAGCAGGCTCGGCAGCTGTTCATCATAGAGGTGACATTCGTTGATCGGCAGGATCGTGGACCACTGGTTGGGCAGGTGGAATCCGATGGAGGGATTTTCGTCGATGTACTGCTTGCGCCCATTCTTCTCTTCGGTGCGCATGGCCTCGAAACCGAACGACAGCTCCAGCTTGTTGCGATAGTGAAACACCTGCGGGCTCGGAATGATCTTGAGCACCCGCCCCGCAAGGGACGCGCGCACGGAAGCATCCGCGGGAGTCAGATGCGAGAGGGTCTCGCGCACGATCTCCTCCTTGTACTCGATCTGCTTCACGTACGAAAGCTGCTGCCACACACAGCCGCCGCACGCGTGACAGTGGGCGCATTTGGGCTGCACCTCATCCTTGGAGCGCTTGATGATCTTCGAAATTTTGGCTTCGGCGAAGTTGCCGCGGTTCTTGAGGATGACGATCTCCGCCTTCTGCCCCGGCAGGGCTCCTGTCACAAAGACGGGGAGTGTCTCGATATGCGCCAACCCCGCACCGCCGTGCGTCAGTTTTTCGATCGTCACCGTGTGTTTCTCGCCGGACTGCATTTTGACCGCCTGCACGGCGGAACCTGCGGCAGAATCGCCGTCAGATGAGCCAGCCTTGGGGCTAAGCCCAATGTCCTCTGTTTCGTGGGATATTGACATCTCTCCTAAAAAGTAGTATAAATAACACCTTTTTGCCTTCACGTGAAAGGAAGAACCTTCATCGTCATCGGCATCGCCCTTGCGATCAGCAACGCATCCGGCCCAGCCGGAGCCGCTGTCAGCGTAGCACAAGAAACCGCTTCCGCAAGGATACAGGCGCTTTCCGGTGGTCTGCCGACCGTCTCGCTGCTTCCCCTGCCTGCCCGAACGGATTGGCCGGGCGGGCCTGACGGGCATGAGGCGCGAAGCGGCACACGCATCCTGTCGAAGCAACGCACCTGGCAGCCTACTCCCGCTCCTGTGCCTGCCGTCAGGAAGACGACGACCGAAGAATCCAAACGAAGCTATCTGGCCGTCGTGGATCAGCCCGATATTCAGGAACGGCACAAGATCATCGCCGATGAGGTGTTGCGCCTCCTCCCTGCGAGCTGCACGAACCAAATCAAAAATTTCTACGTCCGCTACGACAAGCCGGAACGCCGGGGACTCGCCGGCAAGGACACCATCATTGTGGATGGCACGATCCCTGATGAGGAATTCCGGGCGGTACTCATCCACGAGGCACTGGGACACGTCTTTGACCTGGGCTGTCTGCAGGGCTCCCCTCTCGCCGGCAACAGTATCTTCAAGGACGGTAACGAACCGATCTTCCGGAATGACGCCAGCCTCTCGTTCTACAGAATCTCGTGGACGGACAGCGCACACCAGCGGGCGGGCGCAAAAGCGGAGGATTTCGCGAGCGGATACGCCGCCTCGGACCCGTTCGAGGATCTTGCGGAAAGCACGATCTACTACGTCCTGCACAACGGGGAATTCACGCAGCGCGCCATGACGAATACATCGCTCGCGACGAAGCTGAAATGGCTGCAGACGTTCCTCCCCGTCGCCCCCGTTTCTTCGGGAGCGCTGTCCGCCGCCTGGGATGGCACGGTCCCCTGGGACGCGACGAAGCTGGCCTATACCTGGAAAAAACCGGCGATTGTCGCGAGGCAGTAACGATGATGGAAAAGCTAACAGCTACCAGCTATAAGCTATAAGCTATTGTCATGCGTCCCCGCGTCTTACTCCTGCTCTGGCTCGCAACCGACCTCGCGTTCTTCGCCGGGCTCTACGCACTGGCGTACTTCATCCGCGTGGGCTTTGTGCTCTCGACAAACTTTCCGTTCCTCCCGTTTCTCACGACGGCCCTGGTGGTCGCTCCGGTCTGGCTGCTCGTGCTGGGCACGACGCGCACCTTTGCCCTCACGCGCAATCAACGCACCATGCGCAACGCCGCCTACATCACCTATGCGGCACTCGTCGGCGTGGCTCTCTTCACGCTCGCGTTCTACTTCCGCTTCAAGACATCGTTCCAAGGCGTGAGCCGGCTGCTGCTGCTGGAGGCTTTTGCCCTCACGGCGGGCGGCATCTGGCTGTGGCATCTGATTTTTGACGTCATCCGGAGGATGATCCTGCGACGGTCCCCGCCAAGCTTCCCGACACTCATCGTCGGGCTCACGCGGGAATCCAAATCCCTCATCGCACAGTTGAACGGGCACTTGAATCCCCTCACGCCGGTCGCCATCTTGGACGGCCAGGGAACGAAAGAAACGGAAGTGCACGGCGTGCCGGTGCTGGGCAAGCTGGACCGGCTGGAAGAAACACTGGTGCACAAACGCATCACGCACGTCATCCAGTGCAGCAATCTGGAGCAGAGCCTGAATTTACTGAGCGCCTGTCGGCGCCGGGGCATCACGTACATGCTCCTGCCGTCCGTACTCGGCATTGTGGAACGGGACGAACGTGTCGAATCGCTGGAGGGGCATGCCGTGACAGTGGTGGGACCGGAAATACGGGGAAGATGGTTCTTCCGGTGAAAAGGGAACTCGGGAACTGGGGAACTCGGAAATTTCGCAGATTCATGTCGTGATTCTAGTTCCCTATTTCCTGATTTCCCTAGTTCCCTAACTTTCAACCACTCCAGTATGCTATCTCCGTGCGTGCCTTCATCTTAGCCGGCGGCTTTGCCACCCGACTCTGGCCCTTAACCGAGAAACGCGCCAAGCCGTTACTGCCGCTGGCAGGCAGACCGCTCATCGACCACCTGCTCGGGCAGTTGCCTGCGGATCTGTCCGTAACGGTGAGCATCAACGCCGCGTTCGAAAAGAGCTTCGAACACTGGAAAGCACAGGGAAAACATCCGCACGTCGAGATCGTGGTGGAGCAGTCACGCAGGGATACCGAGAAACTCGGTGCTCTCGGCGCCGTCGCGCAGTGGATCACGCAACGGAGCATCACCGAAGATGTGCTGCTGCTCACGGGTGACAACTTCTTCGGTTTTTCCATTCAGGAATTTTTGGGTCAGTACACGCCCGGACTGCCGCTCCTCGCCGCACACGATATCGGGGATCCCGGACGTGCGCAGAGCTTCGGCACCATTGTCCCTGCACCGGATGGCCGTCACGTTGCGGCATTCGAAGAGAAGCCCGTTCATCCGAAGAGCTCACTCGTCAGCACGGGGCTTTCGATTCTGCCAGCCGTGCATCTGCCGGCCGTCGTGGAGTATGCGCAGTCCAAACCCGATAACGTCGGAGGGATTTTCGAAGAGTTCCTGCGTCGCGGCATTCCCGTGGAGTTCAGGGCCTTCCGGGAACCCTGGTTCGACATCGGTTCGTTCGATGCCTATCTGGAAGCGACGCGCGCGCTCGTGGGCGACCGCGTGCTGCTGGGCCATGAAGCTGCGTGCGCGGAGACGAAGACGGAAGGATCCGTGGTGCTGGGCAATCATTCGGTCGTCCGCCACTCCACCCTGCGGAATGTCATCCTGTTTGAACACTGCTCTGTGGAGGACTGTGTGCTCACGGACTGTATTCTCGATGATCACTGCTCGCTTCGGGGCATTGACCTGTCCGCACAGATGCTGCGGGAAGGCACGATTCTCGAAAGAAAATAACGCCGGACGTGTTTGCGGGCACGATTGCACTTCCCTACACTCCTTCTACTATGCGGCGCCTCTTTCCGCTTGTCCTTCTCGCGCTCACCCTCGCCGGGTGCGGCTCCAAGACCGTGCGTCTCTCTCTCACCTTCGACGTGCAGGATTCCGTGCAACGGACCGTCCTCTTGGAAGAGAGCAAAAAGGTGATCGAACGGCGTTTAAGCCGCTTCGAGGACGCGACCCCCTCACCGATGATCGTGGAAAACGGACAGAGCGGCTCGGTGTTGCTCTCTTTCGATGTGAACAATGCGGAAGCGCGTACAACGCTCGTCTCGGAACTCCTCACTCCCTATGACCTGAGGTTGATGACGGCGAGCACGGGAACGGGGGATCTGTTTGTGGAGGACCAGGGCTGGTTCACGGCGACGGGGCTCACGCAGCGCCAGATCGTCTGGACGGAGGGCAATGCCGATCAGAATGGCAAAGGAGTGGTACGGCTCGTGTTTTCGGACGAAGGCCGCGCAAAGCTGGCCACGGTCTTCCGGAGCAACCCCGGGGGAACCATGGGGCTCTTCGTCCATGACAGGCTGATGGCGAAAATGCCCATCGATACCAAGGAACCGAAGAAAGAAATCGTCATCGCAGGCATCCCGGTGCCCGACATGGCCGGGATCTTCGCCGATGACGTGAATGTGGGAACGCACGTAACGTTCTCCCTCCCCTAAAGCCCTACCCCTATCCCTACTCCTAACCCTAACCATGGACTCCAATCGTCGCTACATCTGGCCCGTCACCGCAGGCATCATCGGGCTCCTGTTCCTCTTCATCGCTCTGCCGGACAACCTGAAGGCATGGGCCCCGGGAATCCTGCGTGCACCCACCTTCCATTTCGGTCTGGATCTGGTCGGGGGAACACAACTGGACTTCCGTATCTCGGAGCAGGAGATTAATGACCAAATCGGCCGGCTGGAAACGGAGATCGAGCAATTGAAAAATCAGAACGCAGGGTCCGAAAAGATTTCCATCCTTGAACTCCAGCTGCAGAGCACCAAGCAGCAGAAAACAGCGATCGTGGAATCCATCCGCACCGTCCTCGAGCGACGCATCAACGCGCTCGGCGTGAGCGAGGCGGTGATCACGCCTTCCTACATGGGTGACGAAAAGCACCTGCTCGTGGAGTGCCCGGGCGTCGTGGATACGCAGAAGTGCATTGCCACCGTGGGCAAGACCATCCAGCTGGAATTCAAGGAGGAATTCACCGAAGCGACGAAAGAATTCGAGCAGGGGGTCCGCGACCGTGCGGACGCCGCCCTGCGCCGCATTACCGTCAGCGGTGCCACGCTCCCCACCGTGGGGCAGGACCTCGGCTCCACGCTCGGCGTGGCCTTCAGCGACACACAGTGGTTCTTCAAAAAGGACCTGCCGAAGGGACTGGAGGATCTGTGGTCTGCACCGGTCGGAAAGGTGCTGAAGCGCGAAGGCTCCATCGTGGTTCCGCAGCAGGATGAGAAGGGCCAGGTCACCGAAAAGACAATTGCAGGCATCTTTCTGGCCGAAGCCGTAGAGCCCAAGACGCAGACCGGCCGCCTCGTGCAGGAAGCTCCGACTGCCTTCGGCATCCTGGCCAGGGAACGGCATCTCACCTACACACCGCATCAGGAGGTTCCCCTGGATGCGAAAGTGGATCCTGCCATTGTGGGCATGCTGCAGTCGATGACACCGGGCGATCTGAAAACGGTGAGTGTGGGCGCAAACTCGGCTGCGCTGCTCTTCCTCCGCCTGCGTAACCCCGGACAGGAGCAAATGGCCGCCAGCCATATTCTCCTTTCCTTCAAGGGAGCTTCGGCGGTGAGTGACAAAGTGACCCGCTCAAAAGAAGAAGCGCTCACGCTGGCGAAAGACATCAAGAGTCAGCTCGACAAGGGTGCGGATTTTGCCACCCTCGCCAAGAAGTACTCGGATGACGGCAGTGGAAAATCGGGCGGCAGTCTGGGAACGTTCGTACGCGGCGCGATGGTGGCTCCCTTCGAGCAGGCCGCTTTCGCCCTCACGCAGGACGGAATCAGTGAACCGGTAGAGTCGCAGTTCGGGTACCACATCATCCGCGCGGACCGTGCCGCTGCGCGCTCCTTTGATATCGCTTCCTACGATGAGCTCAGGTTCAGTGGCACCGACGCGAAAACGCAGGCGGATGCCGCAATGGCGGATCTGCAGGCAGGGAAAGTGCGGCAGGTGGAGGACGCCCTCGCGCTGCGCACGCTGTTCTTCTCGCTCCTCCCGACCGGGTGGAAGGATACCACGCTCAACGGCAAGCACTTCCGCTCCGCGGCCGTGACCATGGACCCCACGACGAATCTGCCCGTCGTGCAGATCGCCTTCGACGACGAGGGCGCCAAGCTCTTCCAGACGCTCACCAAGAATAATGTCGGCAAGAGGATCGCGATCTTCGTGGGTGGCGACCTGGTTTCGGCCCCTACGGTGCAGACGGAGATTGCCGGCGGCACGGCCATTATCACGGGTAGCGGCAATATCGAAGAGGCCCAGAAACTCGCTCAGGACCTCAACACCGGAGCGATCCCTGCCCCCATCTACCTCGCCGGCCAGCACACCATCGAAGCCACACTCGGCAGCGAGGCGCTCTCTGCATCTCTCAAGGCCGCGCTCATCGGCATCATCATCCTGATGATCTACATGATCATCCTCTACCGCTTCTTGGGCGTTCTGGCCGACATCGCACTCGTCGGGTACGCACTCCTCTTCGTCGTCATCTTAAAACTCCCGCTGTTCTTCTTCTCGAGCCAGTACATCGTGCTGACCGTGGCGGGCATGGCCGGAATCATTCTGTCGCTCGGCATGGCGGTGGATGCGAACGTGCTCATCTTCGAGCGCATCAAGGAAGAGCTGCGCAAGGGCAAACTGGTGACCACGGCGGTCGAAATCGGCTTCAAGCGTGCCTGGCCCTCGATCCGCGACGGCAATGCTTCCACGCTCCTGACGTGCGCCATTCTCTTCATCATCGGCACCTCCATCGTGCGCGGCTTCTCGATCACGCTGAGTATGGGCGTGCTGATGTCGATGCTCACGGCAATCGTCATGACGCGCTGGCTCATCCGCAAGACCTCGCACCTGGCATTCGCGAAGAACTCGTATCTTCTTGCAGGGATCCGAACGCAGCATCAAGTGGACATGCCACCGCAGTGAGCAGTCTCCACGATAGCCGGAAATGGCTTAATATCATTAAATGTGTTATAATTGAATTCTTGAGATATCCAAAACTCACCATTCTCCTCGGCACTTTCGTAGCAGCCTACTTCTTGCACGAGGTAAGGGTATTTGATCAATTCATTCAACTCTTTGGCGGGCATGGCTACTGGACGATGCTTGTTGCTGGACTGACCTATAGTTTCGGGTTCACTGCAGCATTCGGCACAGCACTGATCGTAGAGCTGTCCCCCTCAGTTGATCCGGTCCTCGGCGCGATCGTCGGAGGATTGGGCGCAGCTTTCACGGACATCGGCATCTTCTCTCTCGTCCGCTCGTCGATGTTCAGTGATGAGATCGGTCAACTGAAGGCCTCTCGAATCGTCCTGCGCATACGCGAATCGCTTCGGAATTCCATTCCATCGAAAAGAATGAGGCATGTTCTTCTCTGGATCTCAGCAGGCATCATCATCGCCTCCCCGCTGCCGGATGAATTCGGCGTGACACTTGTGAGCGCAATCAGTCCACTGCGATTGCGATGGTTCCCCTTGCTCTGTCTGGTCCTCAACACCCTCGGAATTCTCATAGTCCTCTCCGGAACAAAAATGATGATGGGATGACAATACTACCGTGCAATCCTGAGCAGTCTCTTCAGGAATGGCGTACGGATGATGACATCGGCAGCCGCAGCAAGAACAGAATCTTCCGTACAGAAAGCCACCCCCACTCCGGCAAACTTCACCATGCAGAGGTCATTGAAGCTGTCACCGACAGCGATAGTGTTGGCCAATTCAATGCCCTGCCGCTTGGCAAGGTGCAACATGGCGTTTGATTTGCAGAAATCGTGCGGACAGAGGCTCTGCTCGACATGTAGCAGAAAAGAAGGCATCTTCACCTCACCAGTCGCAACACTATTGGAAAACTCCAACTCGTTGCCCAAGCCAAAATCTGCACTGATTTTCTGTTGCACATGCAGCGCAACAAAATCGTAACTGTCGGTAATAATTCCTGTGAAGTAACCCCGCTTCTTAAGACTTGCAATCACTTCTGCAGCATCGGGCACGATGGGAATCGCATCGGTGATCTCGATGAGCTCCGCAATGGTTCTCCCTTTCAGAAGCTGGGCGATTTTTTTCGTGCGCACGACATCCGTCTTCTCGGAAGAGCGAAGCTCCCGCAACTTTTCCTCAAACCCGAACTTCCGGGCGGCATGGTCGATGAATCTTCCGCGCAGAAGCGTATTGTCCATGTCAAACACTACCATCTTCTTAAGGTGGCTCACGCTCTCCCGGATGGCTAAATCCATCTGATCGCGCACCACCCGAATGACCTCAAGAGAACTCAGGGACGATGAAGGCAGGCGGCTTGCACGCTTCAGGATCGCCCGTGCAACCTCGCGGGCCATGGGAGAAAGCTCGGACCATGTTTTGGATTTGTGTGCAATCGATCCGATGGGCACTTCCACTATTCTCGACCCTTGGAGATGAGCATCAATGAGCAGGCCAATGTCCACCCCGTAGTCATTCTCGAAGGAAAGCTTTTCCAGTACGGACCTCCTGACGGCGATCATGCCGCTGAGCGGTTGGGAGAAATGGCTGAGAGCGGGAATAAGGAGCGTCAGAAGTGGCTTGGCAACAAGTTCCGTGACACGACCGGCCTCGCGCTCGAATGTCGCCTTAGTAAAATCTGCTTCATCGCGAATGATGGGGCCAACCAGCTGCTCAATCGCCTGCGCATCGTACGACTGCACATCCGCATCCAGAAACACGACAATGTCCCCTTTTGACAGCAGGAAACCGTCGCGCATGGATGCCCCCTTCCCCAATCGGGTACTCGTGACGACCTTTGCGCCTGCATGCTTCGCACACTCGATGGTACGATCGAGGGATTTATCGTCAATGACGATTACTTCTCCGACAGAGGGCGATCGCCGCGCAAACGCAACAACACCCTCAACCGTCCTCTCCTCGTTAAGAGTGGGAATGACTACCGAAATCACATCTCAAGACTAGCGTATTTTCTCCATCAGAAAAATCTGAATTCGACTACTTCTTGTTCCCGCAGCAGTGCTTGAATTTAACCGAAGTGCCCTCCGGCCTCTGCGCTCCGCACGGACAGGGGGCATTGCGACCAACGTGTGGCTGTGATGCTTTCATCTGCTCCCTCCTCTGAATCATCGCAACGGCATCCCCGATGCCCCTGGCATCATCCACCTCTCTTCCTTCGAGGAGAGCGAAAAGCTCCTCGGCATCCTTGTTGCCCAGAAGACGATCGCGCATTCCCTGGGGAACCCAGGAAAGAATGGTATTGATGCGATCGAGGATCTCCCGCTTCTGCTGCACCGGATCCAGGGACTGTGAGGAACGGGAAGCCATACGCAGGATGCGTACTCCCAGGCCAATGCATGATAATCGCAGCTTCCACGAAAACCCCAGCCGCTCGGAATCAATTCTCTCTTTCGACCGTTGTCCCTCGCCTGTGGCATCCGGATTCTGTTTCTCTCGCGGGCGTTCGATACTCATACATTGGAAAAGAAACGTTCGATGCGAAATGCTTCAGGCAGCAGTCGCCACCTGCACTCCTCCGTTCTTCCTGGCTTCAAGCTCACGGAATTTGCCTGCGCGCACCAATGCCCGGTCCTGCTCATCCATCGTCACCCGGGCGAACCCGCGATATTCATCCGACAGGAAATCGATGCGCTTCTGGCGCGAAATGGCAGCCATTTCGCGGATGGCGCGCGCGTCGTACGTCCGGGCATCGATAGTGATCGTTTCCGCATCGGCCTGAGCGGATTGCTGCGTGTGCTCCTGCTCGTGCACGAGAATATCCTGCGCCTTCTCACGATCGACGATGCGGTCCCCGCCTGCGAGCTTCTGCGGATCGATACGAATCACATCCGTCCCCAGCTGCGCCTCACCCGCGACATCCTCATCCAGCTTTTGGAGCGTCAGAGAAGAACCGTGGAATGCTTCGCCCAGATCGTCGGCAGCATGCTCCAGCTCGTCTGCTGTCTCTGCCCGCTCTTCGGGAACACTATGCTCCAGGGCAGTCGCGACATCGCTGCGGGTGGTATCGGTCAGGCCCTGGCGCACCTCTGCTGCCTGCTCGATGAGACGGGCTTTGAGCGCATCGACCGATCCTTCATGCTGCTCCGCAACCTCATCATAGAGTGCCTGTGCGTGCTCACGGGATGCCATACGCACCCATCGTGACGGAGAAAAATCTTTTCACCAACCGTTTGGACGGCAAAGTGGAAAGGAAGTCTTAATTTGGCTAATACAAGCCAAAAATAAACACCTACAAAACCGGCTGGAAGGGAGGGACCGGAGGGGAGGGAAACCCGCCCTGTCGGCCATAGCCTTGGCGACGGCTGAAGGTTTCCCGCCCAGCTTGGGTTAGGAAGGTGACGGGGGTGTCGGGGGGCTGAGGGAACCGAACTTTCTTTCCTTAAGCCCCCTGACAAAAGAAAAAGATACATACAACTGTAAGCGAAAAATCTCCACCGGTCATTCGTAAGATGTTACTTCTGCCGTTCAAAAAACAAAAAATCCATCGCGAACGCATTCTCTTTGTCCGCAGGAAAAGACGCACGGCTCACCTCTTTCCACTCCTGCGTCGGAAAAGGAGGAAAGAACGAATCCGCATCCGGCGAAACGTGGACGCGGGTGAAGTACACACGATCGACCATCGGAAGCATGGCCGCGTAGATCATTCCCCCGCCGATCACAAAGGCTTCGATCTCGCCCGATGCGCGTGCAACTGCGATCGCATCTTCCGGTGAACCCACCACCGTGCACCCTTCGATCTTCAGGCCGGGAACATTTGAAACGACAATATTGAGACGTTTGGGAAGAGGCCGCCCGATGGATTCGTACGTCCGCTGTCCCATGATCACCGCATGCCCCTGCGTCGTCTCGCGAAAGTGCTTCATGTCACGCGGCAGATCCCAGAGCAGCTGATTTCTGGCTCCGATAGCCCCGTTCTCCGCCACGGCAACGATCATCGAAAGTATCATGATGCGGAAAAGGAACCCGTAAAATCTTCATCGAAAGCGGAGTAGTCGACCGTCAGTTCCTCACGCGGGGCGATATCGCGTGCCGCAATGTCCGGACCATCTCCCTGAACAATAAGCACCGCCGGATGGTCAGAGTGATTCATGAACCGGGCATCATCCGCAGGCAGGACATAGGTATCGGTTTTGGCGATCCTGTAGGCATATTTCAGCATGGTTGCCCGCATGGAAGGAGGGAGCTTGCGAATGGACTCGCCGGGAATCTCCAGATCAAAACCCTGTGTGAATTCCCAAACGGGCGTTCCTTTTTTGATGCGCTCCGCTGCAAAGACGCCAATGCCCTCGATCGGGCTAACGCCGATGGTTGTGGGAACGAGGAGCAAAAAAATGAAAAGAAGATCCGTACTCAAACTGCAATCGGTGCTTTGATGGCGGGACACGGATCGTAGTTGAGAATCTGAAAGTCACCGAACGTGAAGCCAAAGATGGACTGCGCTTCCGGATTGAGCTGAAGCTGCGGGAGCGGCCTTGGTTCACGTGTGAGTTGTTCGCGCGCCTGATCCAGATGATTGGAATACAGGTGCAGATCGCCGAATGTGTGGACGAAATCCCCCACTTCAAGACCCGTCACCTGCGCCACCATGTGCGTGAGAAAGCTGTAGGAGGCAATGTTGAAGGGCACGCCCAGAAAGAGATCCGCGCTGCGCTGGTAGAGCTGGCAGCTGAGCTTGCCGTTCACCACGTAAAATTGGAAGAGACAGTGGCAGGGCGCCAGCGCCATCTTGCCGCGTTTCACGTTTTCCTGCGGCTTAATGAGGCCGTCGGGAATCAGGGGAGGATTCCATGCCGAGACGATCAACCGACGCGAGTCGGGATTGCGCTTGATCTCGTCCACCACCCACTGGATCTGGTCGGTCCCGTTGAAATCGCGCCACTGCTTTCCGTAGAGCGGTCCCAAGTCTCCGTTCTCATCCGCCCACTCGTCCCAGATGGAAACGCCGTTGTCCTTGAGGGAACGGATATTCGTCTCGCCGCGCAAAAACCACAGAAGCTCATGAATGATGGAGCGCGTGTGGAGCTTCTTCGTCGTGGGGAGCGGGAACCCCTGACGAAGATCAAACCGCATCTGCGCCCCGAAGACCGAAATCGTGCCGGTACCGGTGCGGTCGGACTTCCGGGTGCCGTTCTCGAGAACATGCTGGAGGAGATCGAGGTACTGCTGCATGGGAGGCTATCCTACAAGCTACAAGCTATCAGCTACAAGGTCTTGGCATACAGCCACGCCATCTCAAAAACCTGTTTCTGGGTCTCGGCGACCTCCACACTCTCGATGATCACGCCAAACACGTGATCGGCGGAGCCGAATGAGCAAATCGCCACCTTGTGGTCGTAAATGTTGATCTCGTTCTGAAAATCGAAGTCCCGGGAGGGAACCAGCCGGATTTCACGCAGCCGCTTGCGGTCTTCTCCGTGTACCTTGCGGCCGGCCTCGTCGTCGGGAGCGATGCCCCGCAGCCGGATCCTGCGGCGCACGCGTTCCGCCACGTACTCCTCGTCATAATCGGGCCAGAAGCGCCGCACGACCGCAGAGTTGGCGAAGTTGAGGAGCTCACTTCTGGCCGTGAGGGTGTCTTCGTACACGCGGCGCACGCCCTCCCAGCCCTCAAAGAAGCGGATGACGGGACGCCGCTGGTCCTTGCCTTGCAGGCTTCTCAATTCCGGAAGCACACGCTGGAGCGCGTCGGCGTTCTTGCGCGCCTCGATGGCCAGATGCTCCGGAGGCACCGGTTGGTACCACTTGGCCCGCACCTTGCGCGAAACGGTCAAAAGCCCGCGCCGCGCCAGTCCCTCGAGTGTGTTGTACGCGGTGATGCGATTGAATTTCGTGGCTTTGGCATAAGCAGAAGCCGGAGCGGACCCGAGTGACAACCCCGCGAGGTAGAGCGCGGATTCCTTCTCATCGAGCCCGATGGACCGGAGGATGTGCAGCAGGTCTGCGGCCATGGACAGAGGATATTGATGTTGTCCAAAAAAACAACAAACAACTCATGAAAAACAAATACACAAACAAAACCGTCTGGAAGGGAGGGACCGGAGGGGAGGGAAACCCGCAGGTTTCCCGCCCAGCTTGGGTTAGGAAGGTGACGGGGGTGTCGGGGGGCTGAGGGAACCGAACCCGCCCGAACGTACCGACGTTCGGTACGGGCGTGGCAAGGTTCCTTAAGCCCCCTGACAAAAGAAATGACAAAACGCATAATCACCTCCCGGCCAAATCCCGCTTCCCCGTCACAAGCGACGATGGGCACTTCCTCCTGAAAACGCATTGTTCACACTTTCTCCTCTGCCCCGTACAGACCGCCCGCCCATGACTGATGAAGAGCGCATTCATCCTCCCCCACTCCTTGCGCGGAAAAAGCTTCATCAGATCTTGTTCCACGCGCTGCGGTGTCTTCCCTTTTGAGAGCCCGAGCCTCCGTGCCACGCGGAACACGTGCGTATCCACCGCAATTCCCTCGTTCTTCCCAAAAGCCCCATAGAGAACAATGCAGGCAGTCTTGCGGCCGACACCCGGGAGCGCAGTGAGTTCTTCCATCGTCCGCGGGACTGCTCCGCCATGCTCCTTCTTGAGCTTTTTGCAGAGTAAGTGAATGTACTTCGCCTTGCTGCGGAAAGTCCCGCAGGAATGAATGAGTCGCTCCAGTTCCCGGCGCGAAAGCGCGAGGTAATCCTGCACGGTTCGGCACCGGCGAAAGAGCTCTGGCGTGACACGATTCACCTGCACATCGGTGCAGCGTGCAGAAAGGATCGTCGCGATGAGCAGATCGATCGGCGTTGCCCAGTGCAGGAATGATTTCGGCGGATGGTAGAGCCGCTTGAGTGAACGGAGCACATCGTTCGCGGAGGGAGTGGAAGCCACGGTGCCAGTATGGAACACTCGCCTTCCGGACGGAAGGAGAGCGTCAAGTGAACTCGTCTGGCAGAGCCCGGGGGGAGCGTCTATAGTCACGTCCCCATGCTTCCTGCATTCACGGTTTTTGACGTGGAGACCACCGGCTTGGACCCGCGTCAGGGCCACAGAATTCTCGAGATCGCCGGAGTGCGTGTGGAAGGAGGAAAGATTCTCGAAGACAGGGTATTTTCGCAATTGGTGAACCCCGAGCGGGCCATCCCCTGGGAGGCGAAGAGCATCAATAAAATCAGTGACGAGGAGGTGCAGACCGCCCCGACGATCGACGTGGTGCTGCCGACATTTCTGGAGTTTGCACAGGGCTCCCTGTTGGTCGCGCACAATGCGGAATTCGATATGGGGTTCCTCCACCGCGAGAAGGAATGTTGTTGGGGATACATCGACCTCCCGGAATGTTTCTGCACCATGCACTTGAGCCAGGCACTCTTTCCGCATGAATTCAGACATAATCTGGATGTTGTCTCTCTGAGACTCGGCCTGACCATCCCCGCCCAGCGCCACCGCGCGCTGCCGGATGTTCTGGTGACGGCACAGGCGCTGCTGAAGATGCTCGAAACCGGACATATCGATTCTATCGAAGAATTGCGAAAGAAGGCCTCCATTCGCCAATTAGTCGCATAATTCCAAACTCCGCAAAGAAAATGCGCTATACTGCCTTACGAGCAGGCAGCAATTTTTTAGCTCCCTACGCCCTACTCCTGGCCCTAACCCTATCGTGTCCGTCCTCCCCATCGAACAAGGCGCCGACAATCCGATCCTCCGCAAAAAAGGAGCGAAGGTGCGGGGAGTGACCAAGGCCCTGAAAAAGCTCATCAAAGATATGTACGCGACGGTGAAAGCCGAAGACGGAGCCGGTCTGGCCGCTCCGCAGGTGGGACAGTCGCTGCAGCTGTGCCTTGCACTCGTCGAAGGCAGGATGACGGTGCTCATCAATCCCGACATCGTCTGGAAGAGCAAAGAGACAGAGGAGCAGGAGGAAGGCTGCCTGAGCCTGCCCAAGCTGCAGGTGCATGTGACGCGGCCGGTGACCATCACCGTGAAGTACCTGAACGAAAAGGGCCTGCCGGAAGAGCGCAAGCTCTCTGATTTCTCCGCCCGCACCGTGCAGCATGAGGTGGATCACCTGAACGGCGTATTGCTCGTGGATTACCTTCCGTCGGAAAAGAAGCTTCTGACGCGCCAAACCGCCTGAAGCGATTGCGGAGGGAATCATGCTCCCGCTACTCTTCTGTCATGCCCCAACTGGAAGCGGTGATCGGCCTCGAAGTCCACGCGCAGATGAATACCAAGACGAAGATGTTCTGCGGGTGTGATAATGACGCGTTCGGCAAGGCACCGAATACCACCGTGTGCCCCGTCTGCATGGGATTCCCGGGAACGCTCCCCGTGCCGAATGAGGAGGCGATTCAAAAAGCGGTCAAGGCATCACTCGCGATCGGCTGCGCCGTGGCGCCCTCATGCCACTTCGACCGCAAGCACTACTTCTACCCCGACCTGCCCGCGGGATTCCAGATTTCGCAGTATGACTTTCCTCTGGCCAAAGGCGGAAAAGTGGATTTTGACCTCGTGGATGCAAGCGGCTCTGCAATAGGAGAACGCTCCTGCCGTATCACGCGGCTGCACATGGAGAATGATGCGGGCAAGTTGAGCCATTACGGCAACAACACGCTCTGTGACTACAACCGTGCAGGGACGCCGCTCATGGAGATCGTCACCGAACCGGATCTGAAGTCCGCGGAAGATGCCGTCGCCTTCGCGCAGGAACTCCGCCGCATTTTGATTTCCGTGGGAGCGAGCGACGCCGATATGTTCAAAGGCATGATGCGGTTTGATGCCAGTATCTCGCTCAAGGAAAAAGGGACAGAAAAGCTCAATCCCCGCAGCGAGATCAAGAACTTAAACTCCTTCAAGGCACTCGAAAAAGCGCTGCAGTATGAGGAAAAACGCCTGCGCGAACTGTGGGAGAAAGACAAAGGTCCTCTGCCGCACGACATCACCGTCGGCTGGCTGGATGACGAAGAAAAGACCCATGTCCTCCGCGACAAAGAAACTGCCGGCGATTACCGCTACTTCCCCGAACCCGATCTGCCGCCGCTCTCCTTCGATACCCCGGAATTGGAAAAAATCCGCACCGCCCTGCCGCCGCTGCCGCGCGCGGAGAAGAAGAAGCTTTCGGATCTGGGGCTCACCGATGCCGAGGCGCAGCAGTTAAACGCGGACCCTGATCTGAAAAAAATCTACGAAGCGGTGTTGGGACGGTTGAAGGACCCCAAGCGCGCTTCGGGCATCGTGATCACGCAGCTCACGGGATTCCTGAAAGCGGCGGGCAAGACCGTGCGGCAAGGCCCCGGTGCACAGGCCATGCTCGACCTGGTGGATGCGATTGAAAGCGGGAAGATCTCCGGCAGCAAAGGGAAGGAAGTGCTCGGCAAGATGGTGGAAACCGGCAAGTCCGCCCCCGAGATTATTGCGGATGAGGGGATGCGGCAGATCACGGATGAAGGCGCGCTGGATGCGCTCGTGGAGAAGGCCATCGCCGCGAACCCCAAGGCCGTTGAGTCGTACAAAAACGGCAAAACCCAGGCCCTCGGCGCGATTGTCGGCTGGGTGATGAAAGAGACGAAGGGGCAGGCCAGCCCGGAGAAGGTGAATGCAATCCTCCTCAAAAAAATCGTTTAAAATTCCCGGGAGTCCTGTGACTCCCGGGCGTCTCGAGCTGCAATGCAGCTATTGTTCCTGCGGACGACTATCCGCAGCAGCATCCGTGGCAACCACCGGCGGCGATACAGCCGTCACAGGGTGACGACCGACCACACGGGGTAGCAGCCTTCCGCGTACTCTGTGCCCTTTTCGGCTGCTTTATCTTGGCAGCCTTTTTCTTGACCTTGGGAGCCGCATTTTTCTTCGTGGCCATGATTTTGAAAGCCTCCTGCAGAAAAAGGAGCGTGGTACTGGGAATACGAGACTTAGAGTAATATAAAATATATGTTCAATAATGTCAATAACCTGCCACGTCCCCCAACTCCTTACCCCTACACCTAACCCTAACATTACGCCTTCTTCATATATTCGCCGGTTTCCGTATTCACCTTCACCTTGTCACCCTCTGTAATGAAGAGAGGCACCTGGACCGTGAGGCCGCTTTCCAGCTTGGCGGGTTTGCCACCGCCCGACGCCGTATCGCCCTTCACGCCCGGCTCCGTCTCGATGACCTTCAGATCCACCGTGGAGGGCAGCTGAATGCCGATCGGATGCTCCTCGAACATCAGCGCATCCACTTCGCCTCCCTCAACCAGATACTGGACGGCATCGCCGAGCGTTTCTTTGTTGAGGAAAAACTGGTCATAGCTCTGCAGATCCATGAACGTGTACTGCTCGCCGTCATTGAAGAGGTACTGCACGCGGCGGTAGCCCACATCGGCCGGTTCCACCTGCTCACTGCCCTGAAAGTTCTTGGCAATCACCGCCCCCGTCTTCATGTTCTTCAGTTTGCACTGCATGTTCGCCTTGCTCTGGCTCTTGCGGCCGAATTGGGAGGCGACGATGAGATAGGGAATCCCGTCGAGTTGAATGGCGCGGCCCGGTTTGAGCTCTGTGATCACGTACATGGTGAAAGAACGTTAGCGGATTGCCACACTGGAGGGCAAGAACGGGAAGACGAAAATCGGGAACTGGGGAAATAGGGAAATCGGAACATATTGCGAAAAGCTCTGCGAATTAATCCTCGTTCTCTAGTTCCCGCACCCTCGTTCCCTCACTCACTGCTGCCCCGCCTTTTCCCAGCCCAAACGGATGATCTCCTGCCGTACGCGATCGGGGAAGTTTTCGGGTCCGCCGGGGAGCGCGAAGTAGAGCCTGCGCAGAATCCGGCCCTGATCGGCATGTCCCTCGAGCGCCTTGAGCTCCTGCGTGAACTGGTTCAAGCGGGCCTGTGTGAGGTGGTAGACGAAGATGCGCTGTTTGATACCCGCCACGATCAGCTGGATATCGGACTCGGACAATGTCGGTGCCTCTTCCGCCGGCAGGTAGGCGGAGATCTGCTGGAGCAGAATCGGATCCACCTTCTGCGTCTGGCCCAGCTCCTCCTGCTGGTCGAGGGAGAGCGAGAGCATCTCCAATGACGCCAATGCCTCACGCTGCACCTCCGGCTTGAGCGAGGACGTACCGCCCTTGAGAATCTGGAGCTGCGGACTCAGCTGCGCCCACATGTCCGGCAGGGCCTGCAGATTCCCCGTTTCGACGGTTTGTGTCAGAACGCTCAAGGCATCCAGCAGCAGACTGTCGCGGGCATCATCGGGAGCACTGACGCCGTCGGCAAGCTGGGAGCTCGTCTCGAGCACCACCTGCTTCAGCATGTACCCCTGATCGCCCGGCAGTGTGGCTGCAAGGTCACTCGCGTTCTGCGACACAACCTGTTTCAGAAGGAACTGTGCGAGCGTCGCATCACCGGATCCCGTGGCGAGTGCCACGAGCGTCGAGCGGTACTCTTCGAGGGGCAGGGCCACGGCGCCGGTTTGCCCTTGCGCGAGGAGCGCCGCCGCCTCGGTCAGACGCGTATCGGCATGCTGGAGTTGTTTCTGCATTTTGGCTTCATCACCGATGGTGAGGAAGAGATCCATCGCCTCCACGGCACGCTTGACCGGGTAGAGGGTGGATGTGGGCAGAATACGTGCGCGCCCCGCCAGACGGGTCTGCTGGAGCGCCGCGACCTCCTGACGATGCACAGCATCGAGCGTCAGATTGCCCTGCGCCCACGGAGACTGGTAGGAACCGTCGGGGAGCTTCTGTGCAAAAGGAGTGTCGGTGGCACGGAGGGTGACCCCCTGCCCGGCGACAAGCGGAATATTCTTCCCGTTACGCGTGACCACGGCGCTGCGGTCATACACTTCGACGCGCATTTCACGATCACCGCCGATCGACACGCTGCCGCCGTTCACGGTCACGAGACCCACGGGGGTGAATACCGTAAGACCGCGCAGATTCGCAGGAATAATGCCCTGTATCCAGAGACGCCCCGCAAAGAGCGACAAGGTGGGTACCAGCTCCGAGGCGGGCTCCATCCGATCCGAAAGATCCACAAGATCGATCATCGTTCCATGATCAAGGCGGACCACGCCGTCATCCCCCAACACGATGCTGGCCTGACCGTCCGCTCCTGTCTGAATGCGCATGCCCGCACGCAGCGTCACTTCCTGCGTCACCGGCTGCCAGACCTCATCGACGAGGATGGACACAGTGCCGTGCGGCAGCAGCATCGTCTCGGAGAGCGCGGCAGAGGGAGACGCCCAGAAAATCCGGGGACTCATCTGCACGACAAAAACGAGAAGCACCGCCGTGGCGGCCCACTTCATCCCCCAGAACATGTGACGGCTCTGCTGCACGGGTACAAGCTCGGATGAGAAGCGCTGCCAGAGAAGCTGCGATAACCCTTCCGGAGCCGCAAACCACCCGCGGAGCTCCGCGAGGAAGCCGTGGGCACGGTTGGCAAGAAGGGAAGCGGAAATGCGCTCCCAGATGACACGCTTCGATTCGGATGTGGGTGTGAGCGAAGCTTTGGCCGCCCTGAGCGCCGCAGGCACCTCCATCCGCGCCTGCAGACGGGCCCGGATACGGCTCTGTGCGCCCGCAGAGGGCGTCAGGTCACGTTGGAGCCGCAGGAGGAGGTCCTCTGTCGACATATCACACTGAGTAAAACGGGGAAAAGGCGCTTTTGTTACAGCAATAACGATAGGCATTACAGCATTCCATGAGCTTCGGGGGGGAGTAGGGATTCCAGTTTTTCCAAGGCACGGAACTTGAGCACCCGCACGGCGCCCTCGCGCATGTTGAGGGTGCGGGCGATCTCGCTATGAGGCAGATCCGCCATGTACGAGAGCTGCAGAATGTCGCGGTAGCGCCGGGGCAATTGATCCATGGCGGTGCGCACCATCCTGAGAACATCCTCACGCTTGGCATTGGTATCGGCACGATTCATCTCGTCGGGATCGTGGAGCTCTTCGGGTACTTCCTCAGTCTCTTTGTGAGAACGGTAGACATCGATCACCTCGTACCGCGCAATGCGAAACAGCCACGCCGCGAAGGGAACGCCTTTGCGCTCGGAGTAGGTGTGCAGTTTCTGCCAGACCTTGAGAAAGATATCGGCCACAAGATCCTCAGCCATCTCCTTGTCGAAACGGAACGCGGCGTAGCGGTAGACCTGCGGAAAGAAGTGATCGTAGAGCGCGCTGAACGCCTGCGTGTCGCCCTCCTGCGCCTTGCGCACGAGCCTCTGCAGTTCGGCCTCACCCGGTATTTGAGGATCCATGGAGCGAGCAGTATAGCCCTTTCCCGGTGCGTTCTATGCAAATTCATCGCGGAATAGCCCCAGAGAAGGCTCACGAAAGACCGCCCTCATCGTTTCACATGCCACTCGAAAGAAGAATCCCGGATTGTTTGACTTGGGAATGTTAGGGAATACATTGCCGCCAATGGTTGCCGAAGGTCCAGAATCGGATGCTATTGATCTCAAGACCCTGTTGACTGCGGAACACCCGCAAGTCATCACGGATCTGGTCGGGTTGCTCGACGATCATACGGAAGTTGTCGGCCTCCTGCGGCAGGCATGCCGATTGGGCAATGACGTGACGAGCAACCTCCACGCCATGCCCCGGGATCCTGCAAATCAGACGCGTGAGTGCCTCTCACAACAAACAGACGTCGTAAGCCAAATCATCGAAGCCCTCAGCACAAGGGCATCGGAGCTCGCAAACGTCTGCTGAGTACGTGCAACATCATTCCCATTCTATGGTGGCGGGTGGTTTGCTCGTGAGGTCGTAGAAGACAAAATCAATTCCCGGAAGTTTCATAATGCGTTCCGTCATCCGTCTGAGAACGTCCTGCGGAATTGCGGCCGCACGCGCCGTCATGGCCTCTTGCGATTCCACGGGACGCAGCACGACAGACTGGCCGCCCGGGGTCGCGCCGAACGGCAGCAGCACGACGGGGAATTGCCAGATGCGCTCGTACAGATCCGCACGACGCATCTCTTCCGTGACAATGGCATCGGCATCGCGGAGCAGATCTGCACGCTCTTTCGTGATGACACCGGGGGAGAAGATGAAGGGACGCGGCTCCACCGAGGACGTACAGAGGAGGACACGATTGAATTCGCGCCTCTTATTGGGGATCTCGGTCGCGAACCGCCACAGCTGCTCGGTGAGCTCAAAGGGCTCCTTGCCAAAGAGCGCCAGCGCATGGCGGTAGGTCCGCCCGTCGCCCTGCACCCCGACACTCCTGACCGGCAGAACCGCCCACCCCCCGGCCCAACGCTTGATGCCCACGTCATCCACCGCGAACGTATCGGGCTTGGCTGCACAGAGGATCCGCACGCCGAGTCCGGGACCCGGGAAGGGATGCCGCCAGACGAGCTCATGGGCCAGACCCAGCTCTTCGCCGAGCGCACGTACCTCGTCTTTGTAGAGCTCTTTGAGCGGCTCGATGACAAGCCCCTTCTTGAGCATCTGCTGGATCGCCGGCACGCGGTTGTGGTGCGTCTTGATATGGTCGGCATGCCGGGTGCCTTTGGTCTCGATGGTATCGGGATAGATCGTCCCCTGCCCCAGCATCCAGCCGTCGGACGCGGTGAGTCCCAGATCTTCGCTTACGCGCTTCTGCACGGCGAGGAAGGTGTCACCGATCGCACGCCGCTTCTCTTCGGGATCGACCAATCCCTGCAGCGCATGAAAGAATTCCGCTGACGCGTCCTCGATGCGCACGTTGGTCACGCCGAGTTTCTCGAAAGCGGCGCGGATCTCGGCAATCTCGTTCTTACGCATCAGGCCGGTATCGACGAGCAATCCCTGCACGCGGTGCGCGCCCAACACTTCGTTCAGCAACACGAACGCCACGGTGGAATCGACTCCGCCCGACACAAGCATGAAGACGCGCCGGTCCCCCACCTGTTCCTGGATCTCATCCCCGATGCGCTTGGCATAGCCCTCGACGGACCAGGGGGTAGCCGGACAGAGCTCGACGAACCTGCGGAGAATCTCGAGACCGTGTTCCGTGTGCGTGACCTCGGGATGAAACTGCACGGCGAATAATTTGCGACGCGGGTCTTCGAACGCCGCATGGGTGCAGCTGTCGGACGTGGCTGTCAGTTGGAATCCATCGGGGAGTTTTGAAGCCTCGTCGCCATGGGACATCCACACGGTGCAACGCTCGCCAATGTCTTTGAGCAGGATGCCGCCGCCGCTGACAGGCCTGATCTCGGTATGGCCGTATTCTTTCACCTTGCCGGGCGACACCGTACCGCCAAGCGCCTTGGTCATCCACTGGAGCCCGTAACAGATGCCCAGTACCGGCACGCCGAGCGAAAAAATCTTCGGATCGGCTGTGGGGCTGGCCGTATCGTAGACGCTCTGCGGCCCGCCGGAGAGGATGATACCGGCTGCTCCTTTTAATTCCTTCGCCGGAGTCGAAGGATCACGGATGTCTGAATACGCCCCGAGCCCGCGGACACGGCGCGCGATCAGATGCGCATATTGGCCGCCAAAATCGAGGATGATGATCGGCCGCCGCGCACTCGTTTCTGTCATGCAAACAGGATAGCCGCTTACGACATATTGACAACAGACCATGTGAAGAAGACCATGCGCCTCCTATGGCACAATCCGAAAACCTTCTCGCAACATTCAATGTCGAGGGCAAGCACCAAGACGACTTCTGGCAGCAACGCATGATGGCGCTCACGGCCGGTGGTCTGGATGATTTTCAGAAAACATTGAGGGCTGCCCTGGAATCTGGTGATGCCACAGTCGTACAGGAGGCACAACGAGCGCTCAGTCAACTCAAGGGGATCGCCACAATGCGCGGCGTCACCCGCGAAGCCGTGGTCACGGCATTCGGTGCCCTGCAGCCACAGTACATCGGTTCGCGTAATGCCACCGCACAGGGAATGCGTATCAAGAGGGAGACGCCGGCCGCACAGGTCT
>JAUSKD010000039.1 GCA_030647195.1 Candidatus Peribacter sp.
ACGCAGCCGGAGATCACTGTCCAGAATTCTGCACTTACTCAGCAGGGGATCCGCGAAGTCGTCAGCGTCGGGGAATCGGATTTCAGCGGCTCGACGGGCGCACGACGGCACAATATCAACGTAGGGCTCCAGACATTCAACGGCACGCTCATCCCGCAGGGAACCACGTTCTCCTTCGATGAAACACTGGGCCCGGTCAATGCGGCAACCGGCTACTACAAAGAGCTCGTGATCATGGGGGATAAGACGCTTCCCGATTACGGCGGCGGGCTCTGTCAGGTGGGCACGACGTTCTATCGGGGTCTGTGGGAGTACGGGTTCCCCATCCTTGAACGCCGGAACCACAGTTTCGCCGTGCACTACTACAGTCCGCAGGGGACGGATGCCACCATCTATCCGCCGCACACGGACATCAAGTTCCTCAATGATTCACCGGGGACTCTTCTCATTCAGACGTATGCGGACGAGAACAATCATGCCTATTTCATCTATTACGGCACACGCGATGCGCGCCAAAGTGAGGTGATCGGGCCGTACACGTGGGGCTTCACGGCGCCTCCTGCAGACAGGATCGAGTACACTACCGAAATTCCCGCCGGAACAACGCGCAAGGTGGGGGAGCGCGTTCCGGGCCTGAAGGCCCTGTGGTGGCGTCTGGTGAATGGCGTGGGCGGAGAGAAGGAAGAGTCGGTCTACTCCGTGTACGAGGCACGCCCACGGTTCGATCAAATCGGCATTGAGGCGACATCATCGCTGCTCATTCCTTCTTCCGGCAGCGCCTCGGCTGCAAGTGTGTCTTCGGCCGCAAAGCGGTAGTGCAGAGTCACAATTCCACGCTTTCTCCGATTTCCAAAAATTTATAGTTGAGATTCTGAGCTTCGAATTCTTTTTTGACCGCGCTGAAATCAGCGGGATGCTTCGGGCTATCGTAGTGAATCGGTATGGCAAGCTTTGCGCCTGTTTCCTTTGCAAAGAGTGCGGCATCCCACGGGCCCATGACGATTCCATGATCCGTCACTGGAAGAAAGATGACATCGCATATGTAATTGTTGTCGAAGCAGATGGTGTCACTCGTCTGATAGGCTCTGTGAGTGCCATCATCAATAATGAAGGCGATATTTTCTTTGATTCCCTTTCCTTCTTTGAACGGCGGAATCCAGCCATGCACGGCTTTCACAACTTCCACGTTCACACCATCAAGAGTGATCCGGTCGCCCTCTTTTACAATTTCCAGCGAAAGCTCGGGGTGTGCATGAGCAACTTCTTGAGAGGAATAGAATTTCACTTTCGGATTTTTCAGCATTTCTTTAATGGCATCAGCATGACAGTGATCTTCGTGTCTGTGGGTCACTAAAATGGCATCAATATCAGACCATTCATCGCGGGGATAAGATTCTTTGTAAAATATGACTCCGGGATCTACTAGAATTCGTTTCCCTTTTGTTTCGATGAGTAGGCACGATTGAGCAAAGCGGGTGATTTTCATTGCTGCATTTTATCATTATCCCATGCACGCCGCCGCCACGTCCGCGGAGCGCATCGGTCGCGTGCAGTGTTCCTGCACGAGCCGTGCACAGAGGCTTTGTAAGCGGGTGCAGGCAATGTTTTCGCTCACGGGTGTTCCGCGCATGCTTGCCAGCACGAAAGAGCGCTCTTCCGGCGTCAGTGGAGCAAAGAGGAGGTGCGTTGTCTCGGGCAGGACCCCGAGCAGAGCCAGCACGCGGAACGTGAAAGCGAGGACATCGCGCGGGGAGCATCGTTCCTGATGCAACAGACGAGACAGCGACTCAAAAATCTCCGGTACGGGTTCGCCATCCGACAGGAGGGCCAGCAGCAGCTCGCTCATTTGCGTGCGTGCGAGGAAATTCTGCAGGTGCGCGGAATCCGCCGATCGCGGAGCCATGGCGACTCCACTGACGATATAGTTGCCTTTCGACTCCTTCAATTCCGCGGAGCAGTGGGTGAGTGGCAGGAGTGAAGACAGACGGCTCTTGAGTCTCCGGGCGCCGGGTACCCGGGCGGCCAGCCTTCCCTCTTCACGGGTGAGCAGGATCACGAACCGGTCGGCATCCCCCACGTCGTAGGAGGCGAGCACGATGCAGTCGAACGTCCGGGAGTGAGGCACGGGAAAAGAATACAGGATTACAGGGATTCAAGAAGACAAGGATCACCGGGGTCCGAGTGAGGCTTCTTTCAGGGACGGGCGGATGCCCAACCAGACGCCCACCATCGAAAGCAAAGGGGCGCAGAGAAGCTCAAGCACGAGCGAGAGGGGCAGTGCGAACGAAACGATGGGCACGGCAGCCATGAAGAGCGGGGCCAGCGCGCCGCCGCTGCTGAGGGCAGGCACGAGCGTCGGCAGGATGAGCAGAAAGAGCCCGAGCACGATTGCGCTCATGACGATACTGCCCCAGAGGAGCAGCGTGGCTTCCCAAACGAAAGGCAACACCAGCGTTGCACTGTCGGTTCCCATCAGCCGTTCTACCAGTACTTCTGCAGAGCGGCCGAGCGCGCTTCTGCGCGTGAATTCAACCACGGTGGAGAGCAGGATGGCGCATGCAAGCAGGAGCAGGAGGCTGGCGAGGTTCTGTCCGCCGTTCGCCACGCGCAGAAGCTCATGCACCCGTTCTTCCTGATGCGTGATCGTCGAGAGCAGGGCGGGGTCCACCAATTGCTGCCAGCGGGCATCCGAAAGGAAGGTCGAGAATGCCGGATAGTCTGCGAGGGACTTGAGCGTGACGCCGATCGTATCGGGGAAAGGATTGTTCACCCCGAATTTTTCGAAGAACGCAGCGAGCGAGGGATCTTCCGTCTTGATGCGGGCGAGGGCCTGTTCACGGGTGATGTACACGGCCCGCTCCATATACGGAAGTTGTTGGAGAGTAGAGAGGAATTGCTGCACCTCTCCGCGCGAGGCCTCGGGGCGAATCTCGAGTTTCAGGTCCGAATTGGAGAGCAGCAGCGACCGCATGGCTGCCGCAGCCAGTAACCCCAGGAGCAGGAACTGGAAAAGCGTGCAGATCCCCAGCAGGGAGCCGAAACTCGTGCGCCACCCGCCTTCCCGCCAGAGGCTTAAGAGTGCGCGGCGGAAGCTTCGTCGAAGGACAATCAGATGCATGGCAACGCGCGGAAGACTGCGCGGGAGTATACGGTGTTACTCACCTTTTCTCCACTACCTTGAGGAGGCGCTCCGCCATGAGCACGCATTCCTTCGCCCGTTCGTTTTCCGGATCGATCTCCAGTGCCCGCTGAAAAAGCGTCCGCGCCTTGCGCAGGTTCTGCACCTGCAGGTACCCGGAACCCAGATCGCAGAGTGTGAGGGGGTTTTCCTGATCCAGATTGAGCGCCCGTTCCAACGTCACGATGCCCTGTGCCCGCTGGCCGGCGTTGAAGAGCGCCCATCCCAGACAGCGCAGGATTTCGGCGTTGTTTGGGCTTAATGCATTGGCAATTTTAAGTTCCTTGAGGGCGTGATCCCATTTTTCCTCGTGGGAACGCACGAAGCCCAGGATGTAGTGCCCGGTGTAGCTCTTCTTCCCGATGGCGACGGCCCGTTTTGCGGCACGCTCCGCGCGGGCGAAATGTCCCAGACTCAATTCGTTATCGGCCACTTCTTCGAGTGCGGGGACATTCTCGGGATCTTCCATGAGCAGCTCTTCCAGGATCTTCAGGGCTTCTTCATGTTTGCCAGCGAGCTTCAGCTGCTCTGCACACTCGAGTCGTTCCAAGGTGTCGGAAGAATGGGGTGCGTGCATAAGAGGACGTCATTGTACATGTCGCAATGGGACGCTCAATTTTTCCCGAGTTTTTTTGGAAACAGGGAAGAAAAACTTGTCGGTTTATTTCCCATTGGGGTTCTTTTCCCTACACTGGGTGGTTCCCATTCGGGCCGAATGGCCAAGACATTCGATTCCGTCTTAACCCCACACAAAATAGGAAACAGTACGCAGGATCGCCTGTGCTCCCAGCACAATACCCAGACCCCAGAGCGCGCCGATCATCATGTTCTTTCCATTGGATTTGCGCTTCTCGTCCCCTGCGGAAATAGCGAAGAGAAAAGCCCCCGTCACGAACACGGCCACCGAGGCCATGACGATCGTGCTCTTGAGCATATTCACGATGCTTCCGAGGATGCTCTGCCACGTGCGGTCCCCATAGGCCCAAGTCGTTACCGTGAATGTGTCGAAGGCAGCCATTGCAGACGGCACCATGAGCCGGTAGATCGCAGAGAGGAGGGACATCCGGTCATTATAGCATGATTTTGCATTAAGCGCTATTACTGTGGATCGAGGGAGAAAGAGGAAATAAGAGAAAGAGAAGCAAGAAAAGAATGAAAGGAAAGCAACGGGAGCAATGAAGACGAGGATTCCTGTCTCCTTATCTTTGCCCCGTTCCCCTTTCTTTCCTTTAATTCTTTGGTTCCCTTTATTTCTACTCTTCTTTTTTCATTCTTCCTCCTAAAGTTCTACACTCTCTTCACATGGATTCCGGTTTCTCTCTCCGGACGATTGCCCAGGGGCAACGCCCGCCGCGTCGTTTTTTGTCCGGCCACCTCGAGCGGCGCCCAAGCGGGGGATTCTTCTCTTGGCTCAAGCGTTTCCTCCTGCGCATTCTTTCCTTCTTCCTGCCGCCCCCCGGGACCACGCATCGCCTCAGGCGGTTCCTGATTCGCTCCGGCTCGTTTCTTATTGGGGCGGGGGCGCTCTACATCGCATTTCTCTGGTTTACGCTTCCCGACATCAGCGATCCGAAGAGCCTGTTCGCACCGCAGAGCACGGTGATCACCGACCGTAACGGTATCGAGCTCTACCGCCTCTTCAACGAGCAGGATCGGACCTTCGTTCCCAGTGCGCAGATTCCCGTTGGCATGAAGAACGCGATCATCGCCATCGAAGATCAGCGTTTCTACGATCGCGGTTGTCTCGACATGCGTGCCATTGCCCGCGCCGTCGTCCTGCTGGGTCAGGCGGGGGGCGGATCCACTCTCACAAGGCAGCTCGCGCGCAATGCGCTCGACCTCAAGCAGGAGAATATCGTCAGCCGCAAATTCAAAGAGGTCATTCTTGGCTGTCAGCTGGAGTCGAAATTTACCAAGGATGAGCTTTTGGAGCTCTATCTGAACTGGATCCCCTTCGGGCAGAACGCCTATGGCATCGAGCAGGCCAGCCGAACCTATTTCGCCCATTCCGCCTCAGGGTTGACGCTGGCTGAGTCCGCCGTGCTGGCGGCGCTGCCGCAACGGCCGTCCTACTTCAATCCGTACGGATCCCATGTGCACACAAAGGTGAGTGACGAGATTGTTCGCAGGGTTCTGCAGGGCAAGATCACATCCGCGGCGGATATTTCCGACGAAGATGTTTCCATCGGACTGCTGGGGGCCGAGGTCGGCACCGGAGCGACGACGGTCTACGTGGGCGGCCGCGCGGATGCTGTCCTCAAGCGCATGCAGGATCTGAAAATGATCACGGAGCAGCAGCGGCTGCAGGCGCTCACAGAGCTGGAGACACTCACGTTCCAGCCCGTGCGCGATACCATCCGCGCCCCGCACTTCGTCCTCTGGGTAAAGGATCAGGTCGAGAAACTGCTCGGTGGGGAATCGGCGGAAAAAGGCATTCTGGAGCGCGGCGGGCTGAAAGTCACCACGACGCTGGACTGGAGATTGCAGGAGATCGCCGAGAAGATCGTTCTGAATCACCGCGAAGACGTCCTCAACCGTTTCGGAGCGCACAACATCGCCCTCGTCGCCCTCGATCCTGCCACGCGCGACGTGCTGGCGTACGTCGGCAACAGCGATTACAACGACGAGAAGGACGGTGGCAAGATCGACATGGTGCAGTCTCCCCGGCAACCCGGTTCCAGTTTCAAGCCGATTGTGTACGCAGCCGCGTTCGCGCAGGGATACACGCCGGCGACGATCCTTTACGACGTGACGACCAAGATCGGTGACGACCAGCCGCAGGATTTCGATGGCAAAGAGATGGGGCTCGTGACGATCCGCCAGGCGCTGGGCGCCTCGCGCAATATCCCCGCTGCCAAGGCATTCTTTCTCGCGGGAGGGGAGCAGCCCATTCTGGATCTCGCGCGGGATCTTGGGGCGCCGACACCGCTGGCAAAGCGTGCCTCTCTCAGGCCTTCCACGGGTACCGGAAGCCGGACGGATCTTCCTGCGGCGGGTTTGTATGAGTACGGATGGCCGCTCGCACTCGGAGCCGCCGAGACGCCGCTTCTCGAGATGGTGGAGGCGTATGCCTCTTTCGGCGACGGAGGGACATACAAGCCCGTTACGAACATTCTCAAGGTCGAGGATCGCAAGGGAGCACTCCTCTATGCGCCGGAGCGCGGCAAGGACGAGCGGCAGGTGTTGGATCCGCGCATTGCGTATCAGATCACGTCCATCTTAAGCGATGCCTCTGTGCGTCCGACGGAGTACTGGAAGACCCAGCTGACGGTGAACGGCTACGAAGCGGCCGCGAAGACCGGCACGAGCAACAAATGCCTCGAGTGGAAGGATAAGAACACCTGCCGTCTCCGCAAACCCGATAACGCATGGGTGCTTGGATACACTCCCAATCTCGCGGCGGGCGTGTGGGCCGGCAATGCCGACAGCGCCGCGATGTTCGACAAGGGGGACGGGCTCAATACCACGAGTCCTCTCTGGAAGGAATTCATGGAGCGTGCGCATCGCGTGCTCACCGCACCCAAGACCGCGTTTACGCCGCCATCGGGCATTATTCAGCCGCAGATTTCCACGCTTTCCGGCGAGCTCCCCACGGCCTGCACGCCCATTGCGTACAGGCGGGCCGATGTGTTCCTCGAAGAACGCCCCCCGACACTGCAGGATCCCGCCTGTGCACAACTGATGGTGGATAAGGTGACGCACCTTCTGGCTTCGGATGCGTGCCCGCAAGCCGCACAGGAGTCCGGCAGTTTCCTCGTGGCGAAGAGCATCCTGGCCGACCGCTGGCCCATGTGGGACGAGGGCGTGCAACGGTGGGTCGAGAAGCAGATGACGCTCTGGTATTCCTCACCGGATCACTCCGGGTCCATCCTGCCGCTGCCCGTCGCGCCGACCGAGAAGTGCAATCCCTCCCTCACGCCCGGGCGGCTCGAGCAACCCACACTGACCATCCTCTCCCCGGATACGAACGGGTCTGTGACGTATCCGGCCTTCCGTCCAAAATTGAGTTACCGCGTCGGATCGAAAGTGCAGGAGATTCGTTTCGTCATCGATGGCAAACGTGTGGCGGTACGGACGGCCGAGCCCTTCGATGACCCCCTGCGCGTTCCGCGATCCATCGACAAAGAAGGTCTGCACCGGCTTGAAGTCGTGCTCGTGGATGAGTATTTCAACTCTGTCACCGAAGCAGTATCTTTCCGGTTCGGCGAAGGGGGATCGGACCTCTCGGTTTCCTTTTCGGAACCCGGCGGCGATACGTCGATTGCCGTCGGCGGCACGCTCTCCATGCGCGCGGATGTGCAGGACCCCGACGGCAAACTCAAGTACGTGCAGTTCTACCTCGATGATCTGTTGCTCACCACCAAACCCAAAGAGCCCTTCGCGCTCACATACGGAGTGACTGTCAGTCCGGGAACATATCAGTTACGTGCCGTGGCGACGGATCTGACAGGCAAAACCACCGAAGATTCCGTGTCGGTCACCGTCACGGCGAAAGAGTGAGATCCCCGGTCATCCCGTCAGCTCGCCCTGTGCGGGCAGCTTTGTCGAAAGAGCGCAAAACTGCTATAATACTTGGATTTTCGAGACAAAAACATACTGCACATTCCGTCACTTCAGGGCCTCGCCGCACACCACTTCCACAAGGGGTGGAATGTGCTGGTGATTCTCGTGTTCGCCCTCGTGTTCGTCGTGGTCTTTTCCATGATCGTTCCGTACAACATGGATGAGTTTCTGTATTACGACACGATTCTCTGCCATAGGTTTCCCGGCAACAACTTCCATGGCAATTGCGATCCCTTCCAGCTGAAGATTCTGGGTACGAGCCTCATTGCGCCGCTGCGATCTTATGATTACGTCGGGAGTTTCCCCGCCCTGTACTTTCTGCCGATTGTTCTGCTCTGGAGCAGCCCGCTCGCGGCGCGGTTGCTCGGGATGGTTTTTCTGATTGCCGGCGGATTTCTGGCTGCGCGTGCGTTCTCGTTCAAGCCGAAGTACGTCGTGCCTGCACTCATCCTCACCTTTCCGTACCTGTTCCAGCATCTGGTCGATACCGGGCCCATCGGTGTGCAGATATTCTTCGTCTTCCTCCTCTACGTTCTGCTGGATCGGTGGTGTACCACCCAGCGCTGGCGCACGATCGGCGCCATTACGCTCGTGACGTTCCTTGGCATCTGGACGAAGCCGACATTCTTCTGGTTTGCCCCTGGTCTCGCGATATTTCTGCTCGTTCACGTCGTGCGTCACCGGCAGAAACTCAGGATGCCGGTCCACCGCAGGGTGTTCCTGCGGCAGGGAGCGGCGGCACTGGCCGTACTCTTCGGGCTGCTCGTGCTCCTGTTCCTCTCCTCCGCTCCGGATGACCCCGCAGTGAGGCCGTTCTTTCAGCAGCTCATGAACAGCCAGTCCTACAGTTTTTCCGAGTTCGTGCGGGGGGCGTGGCTGACCTCACCGTCTCTGTATGCATTCCTTCATCCTCTCGAAGCCACGCAGCGCATTTACGCGGTACTGCCCGAAACGGCGCTCTCCAGACTCTTCTCGATTGTTCACTACTTCACCGTTCCCGTTGTTCTTCTGGCACTGGCGGTGTTTGCACGAAAATTTCCTCGTCGCACACTCATTCTTCCGGCCGCCCTGTACGTCAGTTTTCTGCTGACGATCATGATGGTCATCCGCACCAAAGATTCCTGGGCCATGCATCATGCCATTCTGAGCTATCCGTTCCTCATTCTCTCCATCCTCGCCACGATCCGGTGCGCATTGGATGCCAATCTTTCCATCCATCGCCGGTGGATCCACGTGATGCTGCTGGCATGGGGTACTGCCTTCGTCGAATTGAACATCACGTTCTTTGCGCTGTTCCCCACGCAGACGTACCAGGTTCATACCACGCCGGAGAAACTGATGGTCCAGCGCATCATCAACACCGGGTCCATCCCCGGGCGCACCATCGTGCTCACGCTGGACTGGGGGATGTTCTACTACTCCGGCCTTTTTGGATCCTCCCAGAAGAGCGTGCTCTTTGAGTGGGGGCTGGATGACCCGCACCGTGTCGAATATCTGCAGAATCTGGCCCGGGAGCACAACCGGAAGCTCGTCATGCTCTCGACGCCGCGGGAAACATCCGTGAACGTGCCGCTCCTCAAGTGGCTGATGAAGATGGAGCCGTGTTCCGCGACTCCTCCCGGTTCGGATTGGACGGTGTACTTTGAACCGGATGATGAGATCCGGGCGACGTGTGATCGTTACGCGGCCGCCAAGGCCCAGCCTTCACTGGTCCGGCGCCTGCTGCTGCAGGCGTCACTAACGCGATAAATTTCGTGAAAGACAAACCTACGGTTTTTCTCTCACGAGCTCTCTTTTCCCTTTAGCGGTGCGGCTTCAGCGTTGGGGCCCGTCAGAGCCACCCAACGCTTCGCCGCGGGTTATTTCAAAAGACTCGGATGCTATTTCATGTATTGAGTTAGAGTTGCGCCGCGATCTCATCCGCGATGTCGGCGTTCGTGTGGATTTCCGATACGTCCTCGTCCTCCTCAATCGCTTCGATCAGGTTCATCAGGTGCTGCGCGGTGGCGAGATCTGTCACTGCCACTTTCTGCGTGGGAATGAATTTGAGTCCGGCCGTCGGGACTTCGCAACTCTGCGCCTTGAGTACATCGCGCACCTTTGGCCACCCCGCGGCAGTCGTGACAACCTCGACCGTGTCGGCCGACCATTCGATGTCCTCGGCTCCAGCATCGATGAGCTGCAGTTCCAGCTCGTCTGATTCCCGCAAGCCCGGCCTCTTGCCGATCACCACTCCTTTCTGCTGGAACATCCACAGCACGGATCCCGACTCGGTCCACCGTCCTCCGCGCCGCTCCAGAATCGATCGCACGCTGCTGAGCGTCCGGTTCTTGTTGTCGGTCAGACATTCGATGACCATGGCAACATTCCCGGGTCCGTATGCTGCGTAGGTCTCAATCGCCATCTGTTCCCCTTTCAATTCGCCCGAACCTTTCTTGATGGCGCGGTCGATGTTCGCATTCGGCACCCCGTCGGCTTTCGCGTTATCAATCGCGGTCCGCAGGCCCGGATTCATAGCGGGATCCGGCCCGCCGCGCGCCGCCATTTCCACGAGGCGCGCATGTCGCGTGTAGATTTTGCCGCGCTTGGCATCCTGTGCGGTCTTGCGCACCTTGATGTTGGCCCATTTGGAGTGTCCTGACATAGTAAGAGTATAGCGTTTGGATATTGGTAATTGGAGGTGTTGCGAAAAGAAACCGAAGATGCCGAGGAAGCAGAAGAATATGAGGAGGAAGAACAATAGAAGCCTTCCTGCTATTCATAACATCATCTCGTCGGACTCCTCGGAATCGTCGGCCTCGTCGGTTTCCTCACTTTCTGTAAGACACCATCCCCATCCGGCTTCGCTTGCGAGCTATCCGTCGCGGCTCGGCCGCGCCGAGACGGGCGCCGTGATGGGCAATGGATTATTTCCGGTAGGAGACCATCCCCATAAATCGGGCGCGCTCGATGGCGTTCTTGAGCATCTTCTGGTGCTTTAAGCACAGCCCCGAGTAGTAGCGCTTCATGATGTTGCCGAAGTAATCCATGAAGGGCTTCATGGTGGGGTAATCCTTGTAGTCCAGGTACTTCGTCTCCTTCAGGCAGAAGGGGCACTTCTTCAGGCGCGGGTCACTGCGCTGTTGCTGTTGCTGCTGCTTGCGGTGGTCCATGGTAGAGATAGGGTTAGGGCTAGGGTTAGGGCTTAGAGACCGAGGGTATCGTCAGAGATCAGCTCGTCCAGTTTCTTGCTCAGATCAGCCTCTTCGAGCGTACTGGGGATTTCCTTTTTCTTCACCTCGGCCTTCTTCACTTCCGTCCGCTTGGCATCGCGCTTGGCCTTCTCCACCACTTTGCGTTGCAGCTTCGACTCCTCGTCTTTGCGCTTCGTCTCGACGGCTGTCACCTTGTCTTTCTGCCACTGTTCAAAGGCTTCCGAGTACTTCACCAATTCATATCCCTTGGGCGGCTTGACCATCAGATGCCGGAGCAGGTTGGGGAGGATCCGGAGTTGCCTATCAACCTCTTTCATCTTCGTCGGGTCCATCTCGTAGTAGAGGACGATGAAGTTGCCCTCGGTCTGCTTCTTGATGGGATACGCAAGGCCGCGCCTGCCCCAGGCATCCTTGGCGATCTGCTTGCCTTCCGCCTCCGCAAAAACCTCTTCAATGCCTTTCAGAAGAGTCTGTTCCTCCTTTTGAGAGAGATTGGCAGGGTAGAGGATACAGAATTCGTAGATGACTGTATCTTCCGATGTGGGCACGAGGGATGTCATACGACTTGTGGGTAAAACCGTGTACCGAGAGGTACTCGGAAATCGCGGAGAGACTGTAGGGGTCGACAGAAGGTCAGGTCAAGCGGGTTCTTCTTTAAATGGAGCCGCCCACGAGGATTGAACTCGTGACCCCCTCCTTACCATGGATATGCCGCTCAAGCGGCAGATGTTATTTTATGACGCCTCGCTCTGCGAGGCTTGGCACTGAGCTAGGGCGGTGAACGCAACACAATGGAGCCGCCGACCGGATTTGAACCGGTGACCCCCTCCTTACCATGGAGGTGCTCTACCAACTGAGCTACGACGGCTGAAGCAAGGAACGCCCAGAGAGTCTATAAGGATCATGTGCAGATGGACAAGCCTCTTACTCCTGATCTTGTTCGAGCAGCTCGGGCCAGGTTTCGGGCGGCTCGCCTTTCGATTTTCGGAGTGCGTTGTGCAGCGCGAGCAGCGGCAGGAACGCGCACTGGAGGCGTCGGGTGGTCAGGGGGACGCCGAGGAGGGAACGCATATCCTTCGGTGAGAGTTGCCCGGCATCTTTCACGCTCATGCCGGAAATTTTTTCCAGAAGCATCGAAATTCCTGCCTGGCTCAGAGCGCAGCCGCTTCCATTCCAGCCCGCTGCGGTGATCTCTCCCTTTTCGATTTTGAGTTCGAGCGTGATCGCGTCGCCGCAGGCGGGATTATTTTCGGAATGTTCAATTGTCCGATCGGCAATCGGCGATTTGCAGCGCGGGTGCCGGTGGTGCTCGAGGATGTTCTCGGCGTAGAGGTTCATCGTAGGGTTAGGGTGAGGGCGTAGGGCGTAGGGTCATGCTGCGAGCACTTTTACGGCTCGTGTGATTGCGGGGCCGAGGGAACGGATTTCCTCCTCCGTGTTGTAGAGGGCAACCGAGAGCCGGATCGAAGCCGAAACACCCAGTCGCTCGTGGAGCGGTTGCGCGCAGTGGTGACCGGCACGCAGACAAAAGCACGCCTGACCCAGCAGATCCGCCATGTCGTGCGGGTGTACTCCCTCCACCACGAAGCTCACGCAGCCGGAAGCCTCGGCCGGTTTTTGGGGGCCCAAAATGCGCACGCCGGGAATGTTACTCAATGTTTCATGGGCAGCATGCATCAGCTTCGCTTCATGCGCCTCGATGTCGCTCCATCCGACAGTGTTGATCCATTCCAGTGCCGCTTTCAGTCCCACTGCCTCGACGATGGGCGGCGTGCCGGCTTCGAATTTCTGCGGGGCGTCCGCGGGGGTGAATCCATCCCGATGCACCTCGCGGATCATCATGCCGCCGCCGAGAAAGGGAGGCATGCCGCGGAGCAATTCCCGCTTCGCGTACAACACGCCGATGCCCGTGGGTCCGTAGGGCTTATGGCCCGAAAATGCGAGGAAGTCGCAGTCCAGTTCCCGGACGGAAATTGCGTGGTGGCCGACGAGTTGGGCAGCATCAATGCACACGAGTGCGCCTGCCCGATGCGCTTCGGTGATGATTTCCTTCAGTGCCGGACGCACGCCGAGGACATTGCTGAGCCCCGTCACGCTCACCAGTTTTACATTTCCTTTCTGCAGGGCGCGCGTGAGGTCGCCTGGCTTCAGGCGGCCCTGATCATCGATGTCAATCCAGACCAATTCGATCCCCCTTTCCTCCTTGAGCTGCAGCCACGGGACAATCGCGCTGTGATGTTCAAGGACCGTCAGGGCGACGGCATCTCCTTTCTTCAAGGTTGCGTATCCCCAGCTCCGCGCGACAAGGTTCAGAGCTTCCGTGGTGCTCTTGGTAAACACGATTTCATCGCGATGGCGCGCGTCGAGAAAAGCACGCACGGTTTCGCGGCTTTGCTCGAAGAGGTCCGTTGCCTCTTCCGAGAGGGGATAGAGTCCGCGGTGCACGTTGGCGTACCTGTGCCGTGCGAATGTGTCCATCGCCTGCAGGACCGATTCCGGTTTCTGGGCGGAAGCCGCACTATCCAGATAGACCGGTTGGCCATGCCCGTGCAGGAAGGGAAATTGCCGTCGGATCGCCGCGCTGTCCAGGCCCATGCAGAAGGGCAGCATAGCAGCCGGCCAGAAGAATCCGGAGCTTTCACTGCCTTTCTTTTATCTTTCTGGTAGGCTCGGCCTCTGTATGCAGAAGCGCACGATTCAAATTCTCTCCGTTTTGCTGTTGCTCGGCCTCATCCTCTGGGGGGGCTACTCCACATTTGTCTACCTTGGCATCCCGGTCCATGGTGCCGTCCTCCTCGACAACGCCACCAAGGAACTGCTCCGTCAGCAGGATTGTACGAATCATCCGTTCATCTGCGGGATCGAGAGCCTGCTGTCGACGGTGGTCTTCACCATCGGCCGGGCGGGGAGTTTTCTCGGCTATTTCATTGCGAGCGTCGTTCTCCTGCTCCTTTCGTGGGTGGTGATGAGCCTGAAATCGGGGAATTGGCGCACGTTTCGCGTACGGGGCAGGCCGATGAGTCTGTTGCTGGGGTTTCTTCTTCTGGTCTGGCTGCTCTTCACCACGCTCAGTCAGTCCGATGCAGGAGGGGCATCTGTCCGGCAACTGGCCGAACCGAGCCCCCTGGTCTACACCGATGCGTCGCCCTCCGTGCTTCAGGAGCTCAAGATGAATTTCGACAGCCTCGATCAGCGCGGATGCCTGGAGCAGATCGGCACGTACAACAATGGTGCCAAGGCCTACAACATCACCATTCGTTGCATGCAGCAATCCTTCGTCACGCGCGTGCTGCCCGTCTTCCTCTTCGTGGCAGTCCTCCTCTTTGAATTTCTTGTCCTGGGCAAGATGTTCCTGCGGCTTTTCCGGTTTCCCACGCTC